>CAIVNT010000170.1 GCA_903907305.1 uncultured Ignavibacteriota bacterium | reverse complement strand
CGGGTGGGGATGGAGATTCTGGAACGACCGGTATCTGAATAAGATCCAGGCAGATATGAAAGCTGATCCATCCCTTACGGCGGAGATCGGTTCTGTGCAGAAGATGGATTTCATCCCGGTGTCGGTGCATTGTGACTATCAGTACTCCGCTGCGGAAGACCTGACCGTCGCGCCGTCGATCGGTGTCGGAGCTGCATTCTACCAGCGGAGATTGTATGCAGATGAAACATGGACGAAAACTTTTCCAGCGGCGGACTATTCCTTCACATATAATTTCAGGAATTTCGCTCCGTCGAAAAAAGGAAATCCGTTATTCGCCGTCGTTGGAGCATCGGTCCATTATAAGATGTTCTCCAGTGCCGGCGTGATCTCATCGGCTCAATACACGCATTATCTCGAAACACCGAATCAATTCGGGTACAATGAATTTATTTTCTTGAATGAATTCAGCTTCAGAATCGGACTGGAATTCTTCTACTGAACGATATGATAACAATGAGAACAGCAATATCTGCACGCGCAATTCCCGGGGTCCGCACCGCACTGATCTCGGTTTGGTGTATGATATTCGGTTCCGTGAGCATGCTCGCTCAGCAGCAGTCCACGATTGTCGGGGCAGCAGTGGTCTACGAGTTGCCTATCGGTTCGCTGCATGACCGTTTTCTTGGAGCGGCCGGCGGAATGGTCTTTGCCGGTGCGGAGATGAGTTCGAAACTGACGTGGATAGGGAAGATCCAGTATACTGAGTT
The DNA here is from genome assembly GCA_903907305.1 of uncultured Ignavibacteriota bacterium. GTDB lineage: Bacteria > Bacteroidota > Ignavibacteria > UBA10030 > UBA8401 > UBA8401. The sequence continues at coordinate 21,020 of CAIVNT010000170.1, read as the reverse complement.
CTCCACAATGAATTCTGATGCGTTGAAAAAATCGGTGACGCTCGGACAGGGGATTGGAGCGCAAAAAGTGATTCTTCCTTTGCCGAAGTTGACGATGGATCTGAAAACAACCAGCGTCACTGCCGAAGCGCAAATGTCTCTTTTTCGGTCGGAGTTTGCCGATGTGAACGGAGTAGCCGGATTCGGATTCACGAATTGGGTGAACACACGCGGTGCCTATAATGATTCGCTCTTTGTGAACGATGCTGTAACCGGTCTTCCTACAAAGGTAGCTGCTCTTGCAGTCCCTGCGATTCGGCAGGAAGACTGGAGCGGCACAGTCAATCTTGGTGTTGAACTGACGGCAAAGATCATCGATCCTCTTTGGTTCACGTTCGGTGCGGATTATAAACTCATCGTCGGTGAACTCTGGCAGACCCTCGATCTGGATCTGGAGAACGTCGCCGGGATGCAATTCGTTTCCATACGTGCCGGAGTGAAAGCAAAACTCTAAAACAGTAACTGATGTTACACAGAGCAAGAATACAGTCATGGTGAGCAAGGCGCAGGTTAAATTTGTTAAGTCATCCTTCATAGAACGAAGGATTTGCTCAGGACCGAAGGACTCATTTGGTGATGACTGCCGTTTCTGCGCCGCGTCGAACCACCTTTACTTCTTTGCGTTACATCAGTCAGCAATAATCATTTCTCAATTGAAGATGAAACAATGAAAAGAATTATTCTTACCGCCGTCATCCTCCTTTCCATTCAGCTGCTCACTGCTGCAGATGGTGCGCTTCCCCGTGCGATCCGCGGTGTATGGCTGACCAATGTGGACAGCAAAGCACTCAATTCGAAAAAGAATATCGATGCTGCGGTGGACCATTGTTCGAAGATCGGCATCAACACGATCTTCGTCGTGACGTGGAATAAAGCCATGACCACATATCCCAGTCCGATCGCAAAGAGTCTTACCGGCATCGAGATAGATACATTGTTCCGCGGCCGGGATCCGTTGAAGGAACTGATAGAATCAGCACATAAGAAGAATATCAAAGTGATCGCCTGGTTCGAATTCGGATTCTCCACTTCCTTCCAGCAAAAGGGGGGAAGGATCCTGGAGGTTCGGCCGGAGTGGGCAGCCCTGGACAACGAACGGAAATTAGTCGTGAAGAACGGATTCGATTGGATGAACGGATTCAATCCCGAAGTACAGGATTTCATGCTGAAACTGATCATGGAAGTGGTGAAAAATTATAATGTGGATGGTATTCAAGGGGACGATCGTCTTCCGGCAATGCCTTCGGAAAGTGGTTACGATCCATACACCGTTGGAATATATAAACAGCAGCATAACGGGGCAGAACCGCCGCACGATTTCAAAGATCCTGCATGGATCCAATGGAGAGCCGACATCCTCAATAAGTATATGGAGCGGATCCATTCCGCAGTGAAAGCAGAAAAACCCGCCATGGTCATCGCAATGTCGCCGAGCGTCTATCCGTGGAGTAAAGAGGAATATCTGCAGGATTGGCCGACATGGGTCAATAAAGGATTTGTCGATCAGGTGATCCCTCAGATCTATCGGTATTCCCTGGATCGCTATATTGAGACCTTTGACGAGATGCTTGCAACACAGATCGATAAAGATAAATTGGACAGAGTGACGCCGGGTATTTTATTAAAGGTCGGAAATTATTATCCTACAAAGAAAATGCTCGACCAGATGATCAAAGAGAACCGGAAACGGGGATACAATGGCGAGGTCTTCTTCTTTTACGAAGGCCTGAAAAAATATCCGGAGTATTTTGAGTCGTTGTATAAAGATCATGTCGATTTCCCATCACTACCATAATGAACAGTCGGAGTATTGTGAATAGAGCGTTTAGTGTTGTACTGTTCGTTTTTCTGTCCTTTCCCGTTTCCGCTCAGCCGAAGAATGAACTTCGCGCAGTATGGATGACCAATGTCGCCAGCAATGTCCTGACCAGCGATCAAAATATCGTTGAAGCAATGGACTATCTTTCATCCATCGGCATCAATGTTGTATTTCCTGTCGTCTATAATTCCGGTTACACACTCTATCCCAGTAAGATCATGAATGACCTTTTTGGTGTTCCGGCATTTCCGAACTCGGCATATAACACGAGGGACTTCCTGGACCGTTTGGTGATCGAAGCGCACCGTAACGGTATTGAAGTGATCCCGTGGTTTGAATTCGGATTTTCAACTTCTTACAGTCTCAATGGCGGACATATCCTTGCAAAATATCCATCATGGGCTTTGAAAGATAATGCCGGGGCGCTGATCGTTGATAACGGATTCGATTGGATGTCGCCTCTCAATCCAGGTCCGCAGAATTTCATGCTCTCGCTGATGACCGAAGTGATGGATAATTACAATGTGGACGGAGTGCAGGGGGATGACCGTCTTCCGGCAATGCCGGTTGAAGGGGGATATGATTCTGCTACCGTCGCTCTGTATAGAACGGAACATCTTGGTGCGAATCCTCCTGCATCATTCTCGGATGCGGATTGGATGCGGTGGCGTGCGGACAAACTGACTGAATTTCTCGGCAGACTCCGCGATTCCGTGAAGGTCCGCGGGAAGAATATGATCCTCTCCGTTTCTCCCGCTCCGTATTATTGGGGATACGCGCAACTATTGCAGGATTCGAAATCGTGGGTGCAGCGGGGACTTCTCGACAATGTGATACCGCAGTTGTATCAGTATAACATCAGCGATTTTAATTATGCGCTGAATACCACATGGAGCGATGTCGGTCAGTACGGTCCTAATACGTTCAGTTCCGGGATCCTTGCAAGGGTCGGCTCGTATAATGTGGACACGACATTTCTCGGACAAATGCTGAGTGCCGGCAGGAGCAAAGGATCAAAAGGTGAATGTTTCTTCTTCTATGAAGGTATCCGCGCCAACACCAACCGGGTCGGAACATATTTGAAGAATAATTTCTATCAGACATCCGCCACGGCACCGTTCAGGAATGGCAAGGTTTGGATCCCGAAAGCGTCAATCGTCAACGAAACGGATCCCGTTGTCACCAGATCGGGAATATGGTCCGAATATCTGATGAAAGGATATTCCGGTTCGATCATTCGTGCGTCGGACTCATCGAAGAATGCAGTACTTCGATATTCATTCACGGTCCCTGCATCGGCATTCTATGATGTTTTCACTTACCGTACTCCCAATACCCCATGGACTCAAAATGCGCAATACACGCTCACTTCCGATTCCGATTCTGCCGTTGTGATCGTCGATCAAAGTGATCTGCTGAAAAAAGGGTGGTATAAACTCGGCACAGTTTATCTTTCCGCCGGAAACCGCACAGCGTTGAGACTTGATAATTCGCTCATCGAACCGGGGAAATATCTTGTTGCCGATGCTGCGATGCTTATGATCAACCGCAGACGTTCACCGGATGTTGTCCTCGGTGTGAACGAACATCAGTCCGAAGAGATATTGATCCCGCAAACAGTCGGACTGTCCAACAATTTCCCGAATCCGTTCAATCCAACAACACAGATCGAATACAGTATTACAGCAAAAGGACATGTGCAATTGATGGTCTATGACCTTCTCGGCCGCACGGTTGCAGTGCTGGTGAATGAACAAAAGAATCCTGGCACCTATTCTCTCCGTTTCGATGCACACGATCTTGCATCCGGAACATATTTCTATTCTCTCAGGACGAATTCTGAAATTGTCACAAGGAGAATGGTCCTGATAAAGTAAATCCGAACCAGCAGTTCAAATAGAACAGTGAATGAAAAAATACCTCTGCATACTTCTCACCTTCACATCACTCCTGTTCTGTCAGCGTCCCCAGGAATTCCGGGCCGTGAAACTCACGAATGTGGACAGTAATGTACTGTTCACCGACCAGAACATCGCTTCTGCAATGGATTATCTCGCATCCATCGGTGTGAATGTTGTGCTTCCCGTCGTATGGAACGGTGCATACACACAATATCAGAGTGCGGTCATGGACAGCATTTTCGGCGTGAAGATCCATCCGCAGTTTGCAGGACGTGACCCGCTGGAGCGGATCGTCATCGAAGCACATCGAGTCGGCATTGAAGTCTATCCCTGGTTCGAATATGGTTTCGCGGCATGGTATTCCGGCAGCGGAACTCCGACCGGAGGACATATCATCCAAAAATTCCCTCAATGGGCCCTTCGGACGAGTGACGGAAAGATCTGCAACAAGAACGGATTCGACTGGATGTCCGCGATCAATCCCGATGTCCAAAAATTCATCAACCGTCTCGTCTCTGAAGTGATCACCAAATACGATGTTGACGGAGTGGAATTCTCCGACCGGATCCCCGCCATGCCTGTTGAAGGGGGATATGATTCAGTTACTGTTGCCATCTATAAGAATGAACATGCGGGCAGTGCGCCTCCGACGGACTTCTCCGATGCAGCATGGATGCGATGGCGGGCAGACAAGATGAATCAATGGTATGTCGATGTCCGTGCGATCATCAAAAAGAAAAGTCCGTCACTCTTCGTTTCTTCAAGTCCCAGCATCTATCCATGGTCCTATCAGGAGTATCTGCAGGATTCCAAGAATTGGATCGACAACGGTATTGCCGATCATTTCATTCCTCAATTGTACCGGTATTCCTTCAGCGAGTACAAGTTCGAACTGATGAATGCTATTTCTCAGGTCGGTTCCAACAAACATAAATTGTTCCCAGGTATTCTGATGAATATCGGCACCGGCGTGAATGAATATGTGATGTCGGTGGATTTCCTGATGAATGTGATGAAAGAGAATAGGGCGAACGGAGTGAACGGCGAAGCGTTCTTCTATTATGAAGGTCTTCGCAAAAATAACGGACTCCTCGGTGATACTCTCCGCAAGACATATTATAAAGAACGGGCACTCGTCCCGGAACGGGGAGGGAATGAGTGGAGATTTCCCGCCGTTGTTCAAAATGAGGATGATGCATCAGTGCAGAAGAATGGCGATTGGTCAGTATATCAAATGAAAGGATTCAGCGGAGCGATCCTGCGGACGAGCGACAGCACAACCTCGTCATCGCTGACCTATCGGATGCAGATCCCGTATCCTGCCTATTATGATGTCTATATATATCGAGTGCCGAATACACCGTGGACCACCAAAGCACGGTATTCTGTCTTTGGGAAGAACGACACAACAGTCTCGGTGATCGATCAGAGCGATCTGTCCAAAAAAGGTTGGTTCAGACTGCGGACTGCATTCATTGATTCAGGAGTGCATACTCTCGTTACGTTGAACCGGCAGAGTGCGGAATCCGGCAGCTATCTCACCGCGGATGCAGTGATGATCTACATCAATCGTGCACTTTCTCCTGATGTTATGACATCCGTGCGGAATACAGCCGAAGTTCAATTATCTCCTCCGGATCATTTCATGCTGATGCAGAATTATCCTAATCCATTCAACCCTGAGACATCAATTTCCTACAGTTTAGGGATTGTTGGTCCGAGGGGAACAATATCCGCACCGGCATTTGTGTCTCTGATGGTGTTCGATGTTCTTGGGAAAAAAGTGGCAACGTTAGTAAATGAGCAGCAAATCCCGGGGAATTATACGGTGAACTTCAATGCGGCATCCCTTGCAAGCGGAATGTATTTTGCAAGGTTGACATCAAATAGAAACTCGCAGACAATAAAGTTGATCCTGCAGAAATGATCGGGTTGAGCAATCAGTGAACTATCTCATTCGGATATTACGTTCTTTGTGTCTTCCGCTCCTTCTCTGGGGTCAAAATCCTATCTATGTCGTTCTCCGAATTGACGACATTCAATCTCGGAATACGACATATCTGCCCAAAAATTTATCAGCGTTCGAACATGCCGCTGAATCCCGCGGTGCAAAAGTAACCTATGTAACGATCCCTCACCGGCTACTTGAATCCGGCGTGAATAACGGATCCCTTACTGTTGAGCTGAAGAATTCACTTCTTCATGGTCACGAGATCGCTCAGCATGGCTATAATCATATCTGTACACGTTGCGGAAGTACGGGACATGAGATGTATTGCGACACCCAAAAATCAGCTGTCGCTCGGGGGGTGCAGGATTCGTTGATCAAAAACGGGATGAAGGTGCTGAAGGATTCACTGGGCATCGTACCGGCACTCTTTGTCTCACCCGGTCACCATGAAGATTCCACGACATATCAGCTCCTTGCCGAACAGCGTTTCAAGAATATTTCCACAACAAAATCATTACGGGGTGAAGTGACTCCTGGGTTGTTCAATATCCCATCCACAAAAGAATATACGTGGACGATGACAGCATCAAATTATCATTCTCAACTCAGCGCAGGATTGATTGATGTTCGGACGATCGGACAGGAATCGGGTTGTTTCGTTTTCCTTTTCCATGACCCTTTTACCCGCCAGGGATATCTGAATGGGATTGTGATCTCATGGATGGGGGAGATGCTCGATTCGCTCAAAGCAGAATATGGTGACCGCATAAAATTTGTGACACTCAGTGAAGCTGCTGAGCATTTCAAGAATCCAACCACAGTGCGTTCGAACATTACGGCAGTTCCTGCAGATATGTCCCTCGAGCAGAATTACCCCAATCCATTCAATCCATCAACGACGATAGAATACAATATCGCTCCTCAGATCCTTCCGGGTTCGGCAAACGGTGTAGTTCAACTGAGGGTATATGACGTATTGGGGAATGTGGTATCGACAGTCGTCAATGAATCGCAGAAGCCCGGAAAATATTCCGTGCAGTTCAATGCTTCATCCTTAGCCAGCGGAATGTACTTTTACCGATTGCAGTCCGGCACCAATGTCGCTGTTCGAAAAATGGTAATGATGAAATAGAGTCACGATACGAATTTTATTCTTTGGAGAGAACGCTATGAACGGAACACTTCGCCGTGCCAATGCACTGGATGCCCTTCGAGGACTGGCAATCCTTTTGATGATCCTTTCGGGGAATATCCACTTCGCAAATCATCTGCCCGCGTGGATGTATCACGCACAGGTCCCGCCACCGAATTTCAAATTCAATCCCGACCTGCCCGGTATCACTTGGGTGGACCTGGTCTTTCCGTTCTTTCTCTTTGCGATGGGAGCTGCGTTCCCGTTCGGTCTGACGAAAAAATTACAGAGCGGTATTGCCAAATGGAAGATCGATCTTCAGGTGATACAGCGCGGACTTGTCCTCGTTGCATTCGCTATTTTTTTACAGCACACGAAACCGTTCCTCTTCAGCAGTGATCCACAGCCGGTGGACTGGCTCATAGGATTGTTATCATTCGGAGTGATGTTCGTTGTTCTTGTGCGGTTACCATCAACGATTTCTTCAGCAATGAGATATGGAGTGAAGAGTGCGGGCATTGCGGCCGCGGTTGTAATTTTGGCACTCCTGCGTTTCCCGGACGGTTCAGGATTTCAGTTGACCAGAAGCGACATCATCATCATCGTCCTTGCGAATACTGCGCTGTTCGGTTCATTGATCTGGATCTATACACGGGAGAATATCCTTTTTCGTCTCGGCATCCTGGGTATACTGATCGCACTGCGATTGACGCAGAGTATTGACGGCAGCTGGAATCAATTGCTCTGGAACTTTTCGCCGTTCCCCTGGATGTATAAATTGTATTATCTGCAGTACCTCTTCATCGTCATTCCCGGCTCCATTGCCGGTGACCTCATCTACCGATGGATCAATACCGATCAGACCGAGGAAAGCGAACGTTCTTCCATCACCGATCAACAGATGCTCATACTATTATTTTCCATGGCAGCATCAGTGACAGCAACGGTAGTAGGATTGTTTGAACGCGCGATTCCCATAACAATAATATTCGTCCTTATCATGTTCGGAGTTTCTTCGTTCATCTTGAAGAAGGGAAGAAGCAGTACCGAGCAATTGTTCCGTTCGCTCTTCCATTGGGGATCGTTCTGGCTGCTCCTCGGTTTCTTCTTTGAAGCATATGAAGGTGGCATCAAAAAGGACCATCCGACAATGAGTTATTATTTTGTGACGACCGGACTTGCACACTTTACCTATATCGCATTCTCAGTGATCACAGATCATTTCCGGAGATCAAGGATAGTGGGGTTACTGATCGACAACGGACAGAATCCGATGGTGGCTTATGTTGCTGGAAATGTTTTTGTTTTGCCGATCCTTACACTCACAGGATTATCGTCAGTTCTTGATTTGCTCACGTTCGATCCATGGTTCGGTTTTGGGAAAGGATTGATATTCACTCTGCTTGTGGCGTTGACGGCTGGATATTGCACAAAGAAGAACCTGTTTTGGCGGACATAATTAGGGATCGGCAAGGAAAGATGAGGCAACAGATAAAAACATCTTATTTCTTTATAAATATGACCTAAGAAATTCGAACCTACATAATGATGTAGTTGAATTTTGAGCGAATCGGACGAATATTCAAGCAGAAAATCAGCGCGACAATCTGCAGTTGAAAATTTAATTTCATTAATCCATCCAACCTACACACAAATAAAAAAGGAGAGCCATGAGGAAAATCAAACTTTCTTCCATGTTGTTGCTCATCATAATGATGCTCGTAGTTGAGAATGTCTATTCTCAGAGCACACTGCCAAAAATATGGCTCGATACTGCCGGTACATACATTAGCGGAGTCGCATCAGGTCCGCAGTGGATCAAGCGTGCTACCAGTGCGAACAACGTGCGGGGTATGGCATACAATCCCGTGACGAAACACATTCTTGTTGCAACGCGTGATTCAACATTCAATTGTATCATGATCCTCAGTTCCGTCACCGGCGATACACTCGGAAGAATGAACATGACAGGAGTGTCTGGCGGAGCTGGAGCATCATTCAATAAAGTCGTGGTCAGCGGAGACGGACGTATCTACACTGCGAACCTTCAAACAGCAGTGACGAAAGCGGCGCCTGTAAAAATATATTCATGGGTCGATGAGACATCTGCTCCGGTTGTTGTCTTCAATGATTCTATTCTTGGACCGAGGATCGGCGACGCAATGACGGTAGTGGGTTCAGGGCAGGAAACCTATCTCTATCTTTCCGGAAATGCATCTCCCGGACCGGTACACGTCTTCAAACGTTCGGCAGATACTCTCATCCTCCGCAAATCAATTACACCAACCGGATGGACATTCGGCGTATTGGGTATCGGACCGGTGACGAATGGACTTGGCACATTCTGGCTGAACTCATCCGGAAAAGTAGCGATCAGTTTTGATACAACCGGTGCACCGATCGATACGATCGGGTCCGGTATTGTTTCCACCGGTGCAGTTACCGCTCATTATTTTGTCAATGGCGGCAGAAAATTCCTCGCCATGTTCTCCGGCGCGGGCGTTCCTCAGGTGACACGAATCGTTGATATTACCACGGGCGGTTTAACATCCTATGTTGCAGGTGTCACCGCTTCGCTCGGCAGTTATACGAATGGGAACGGTACAGGCGAAGTGTTCTTCAGTGCGGAAGATACATCGCTGTATGTTCTCGCAACGAATAATGGTGTCGGTAAATTTAGTATCACTCAATCTGCACCTGTTGTTACATTCAATACCCGCGCTCCGTATGTTCCGAAGAGCGGTGAAGCTGATACTGTTTATATGAATGTTCTGTCAATGAAAGCCATCTCCAGTGCAGCATTGACCTATTATGGAAATCCCACGGCATCGAGCGATGCAACAGGTGTCGATTCCGCAAACGTGAGCTTGACTCAATTCTCCGGCCGTATCTACAGCGGTATCATTCCCGGTTCAGTGAACCGAAACGGACGCAGGATCGCTTACAAAAGTTCAGCTACGGACAATGCAACGATGGTCGGCAGTTCCCCGTTGATCGGTGGATATTTTGCGGGGACAACGTTGATGTCCTATAAGAACGGACCGAGGGATATCGATTCCACCGGTGGTCTGTTGTGGAGTCAGTACGCCATCCGTATCTCGGGCGTGGTCACACGTGAAGATAGTATCGCTCAGGTGATTAATCTTGATGTTGTTCTGCAGGATTCACTTGGCGGAGCTACAGTATTCAGTCCGCTGTATAACGGCGTTACAGGATTAAAAGTAAAACGTAGCAATAAATATGAAGTGGAAGGCAGGATCGCTGCGAACAACGGACTCTTCCAGGTGCGAGAACAGGCAACAGGTCATCCGACGCCGAAATTCACTGATCTTGGAGCGGGCGTTCCGCCTGTCCCAAAGAAGATCACGTTGAGCGATCTGAAATTCACTGGACTCGGTGAGCAATTGGAGAACGTCCTTGTTGAAGTGCCGAATCTCCGGCCGACGGTCTCTTCCCTGACATGGCCTGCAGCCGGTGCAGCAAGCACTGGAACGAATATGACTGTAACGGACAATGGGATAGACAGTGTAACAATGCGTGTATATCATAACAACAGCGATCTGCGCGGTGATGTGATCCCATTCCCGTGGAGAAAGGTGGTCGGAATTGCCGGTCAATTCGATGCGACCGCAGTGAAGGATTCGTTGTATCAGATTCTGCCGCGGGACCGTGCTGACTTTACTGTTGCACCGACATTGCCGCTCACATTTGAACAGAACAATGTTGATTATTCCTTCACCGATTTCAGCGGTGCAGTTGCGACACGAATTCAGAATCCTCAGGTCAGCGGTATCAACACCACCGGTAATGTAATGAAGATGGTGAAGGGTGCCGGCGATCCGTGGGCAGGTTCGTATCTGACACTGCTTGCGCCTATCAAATGGGATGACAAACGGACATTCTCCGTGAAGGCATTCATGCCGAAGGTCGGGGCCAAACTTCTCTTCAAAGTTGAAAACCTCAGCAATGGTGCAATCAATATGGAGAAAGAAGCTGTTTCCACCGTTGCGAACGCTTGGCAGGAGTTCACATTCGACTTCTCCGCGATCGATACAAGCAAAACGTATCAGAAGATCGTTGTTATCGGAGATCTCGGAACAGTGGGTGATGGTTCAGCGAACTTCACATATCTGATCGATGAGATCAATCTGGTGAAGAGCATACCAGTCTTGCCGTTGGATTTCGAACTCAATTCCGTCAATTATGACTTCGTGAATTTTGACGGCGGCACTGCAACACGCATCGCAAATCCGCAAAGCAGCGGCATCAACACCAGTGCTTTTGTCGGTAAGATGGTAAAAGGAGCCGGACAGCCGTGGGCAGGTTCATATTTGTCGATGGCACGTCCGATTGATTTTTCAGTGAATAAATTCTTCTCCGTAAAAGTGTTCATGCCGAAAGTGGGAGCGAAACTCCTTCTGAAGGTGGAGAACCAGACCGACGGTGCGGTTACCTTCGAACGGGAAGCTACCGGTACGGTCGCAAATGCATGGGAAGAACTGAAATTCGATTACAGCGCGGTAGATACAGGCAAGCGGTATCAGAAAGTCGTTCTGATCTTCGATCTCGGTACAGTAGGTGACGGTTCTGCGAACTTCACATACCTGTTCGATGATGTTAAATTGATGCCGCCCCCGCCTCCGGTGATCCCCGGTGTGAAGCCGGTCTTCCCGATTTGGGCAAAGACGAAAGCAGCAGGAACATTCCCGCTCGCATTCTCCACAGGGAACTTCGAACGGGGAATGGCAGCAGGAGTTGTTGATGGAAAGAACCGTGTGTATGTTGTGTCCCGTAACGGCGGTCCGAAAGTGATTGTCTACGACGCAGTGAACGGCGACAGTGTCGGAGTTCTGTTCCAAAGTGCTACTCCCGCTAGCGGAACTTTCCCGCTGAATGCTATTGAAGTATCGGACGACGGTGTGATCCTCGCTTCCAATATGACGATCGATGCGGCAGCTGCATCTTTCAAAGTCTATCGCTGGAATAAAGAGACCGATTCCATTAAGACCGTGATCGATTATAACGGTGCAGGTCTTCCAGCAGCATCACGTTTGGGCGATATGTTCAGCGTGTATGGGAAAGCCTCCGATAACACTTTGGCCGTGTATGCCGCTGTCTCGGGAAAAGAGAACGTAGTGAAATTCACCACAACCGATAACGGTAAGACATTCACACCGACGGTGATCGTTCTGAGCAACGGAGCGATGGGAACACAGCCGAACGTTGTGCGTGCTTCGGATGGATTGCTCTATGTGAAATCCTATTCAAAAGGACTCACCATTCATGATTCTACCGGTGCGTTGAAAGATACCATTTCCGGAAGCCTCGTCGGTTCCGACGGTACAAACATTAAGGTGTTCAACCGCGGTGCACAGAAATACGTGATGGTCTATTATCCGAATGACGGCGGTGCATTGACCGACGAACGTTTCAGCGTTATCAATGTGACCAACCCGAAGGTACCGTACATCGAATTCAATTCACCTTCGATCGGTAATATCACGAACGGAAATGGAACAGGCGCTGTCGATGTCATCATGAAGGATTCTAACGCTGTGTTCTATCTGCTCGGAACCAACAACGGTCTTGCAGCATTTACGCCGAGTCCGAACGAAGTGATCAAGACACTTGATACACTGTCATACATCACATCGAAGAACCTTCTGAAAAATCCGTACGGCGCAGGTTTCATTGTCGGCGTGAACAGTTATGGTGACATCGGAAAATATCAGCGTTTCGATTTCAAGACGCAGGATATGCTCAGCGCAGTATCGCTCAACTTCGGATTCAAACAGATCGTTGGAACACCGGATACCATCCAGATCGTTATCCGGGCTGCCGATTCAACGGTGAATAAAGCTCCGAAAAATGTGCTGCAGTCCATTAAGATTACAACGGATATGATCGATACCACCCGCGGGAACATCTTTGTCCTGCCGTTCCCGATCAAAGCAAATGGTTCGCTTTATGTCGGATTCGAATGGTCGCCCGCAGGTAATGATACGTTTGCGGTCCTTTCGGATAAAAACGGTGAAGGGAACAGTGCTCACCGCGCATGGGAACGGTTCAGTGATTCTACGTTCAATGATTTCGGAACGTGGCTGAATCCTTCATTCTCGTGGGATCTTGATGTCGATCTTGGCATTGCTGCATATTATAAGAAAGGACTGGGAACTTCCGTTGAAGCAGACCGTTCGGTGATCCCGACACAGTATGCATTGGAACAGAATTTCCCGAATCCATTCAATCCTTCAACGAACATCCGCTTTGCGCTTCCTGCGATGTCCCGTGTGAGGATGACGGTGTTTGACATCCTTGGCCGTGAGATCCGCTCACTGGTGAATTCGGAACTTGCAGCGGGCACACATCAGATCGTATGGGATGGAAAGAACAACAACGGTGGTCAGGTTGCGACCGGTATGTACATCTACCGCATCGAAGCAGGATCGTTCATCTCCACAAAGAAGATGATGTTGTTGAAGTAACAGCATCATGATCAATTCGACAAGCCTCCGGTATCATGTCCCGGAGGCTTGTCTGCTTTTAAATATTGCTCGACCGATTTCCCTTTAAAGTCTTTTGCTATTCCTCCGAAGGAACTGATTCAATGAACCTAATCGTGAAAACGTCAAAGAACTATCGCAGCAGCGCACAATTGTTACAGGGTAAATATCTCAAATATTTTTGTGCCTTTACGACCCGCCCCTTCGGGGCTTTGCGAGAGAAAAAAATTGGGATTTATTGTAGATCGGTTATTCTTTGTTTTTGTCTTCTCACAACGCTTTCCGCACAGACGGCGGAATGGCTGAATCCCTTTCCGACCGGTGCCGAATTACGGAGAGTGAAGGTCCTTTCGAACGGCACCATCCATGCAGGAGGCGAGGGATCAACATTCATCACAACGAAAGATTCGGGCAAAACATGGAGTGTCCAGGTGCTGAGCAGTTCGAAGGTTTCGCGTATCAACGGCATCAGTTTTCCAGTTCAGGATACCGGCTGGCTCTGTTCGAGCACCGGCGATATTTATAGAACAACAAACGGAGGAAAGTCTTTCATTTCCATTCAGCAGTTCCCGGGACGTGATCTCGGGGATATTTCCATTCCGTTCTCATCGAATATCGTTATCTGTGCAGACAGCGGCCGTATCATCCGCACCAGCGACGGCGGGTCGACGTGGAATGTGATCCAAACTCCTACGGCGGTGCAACTGTATTCGTTGACGTTCCTCGACTCATCCATCGGTTTTGCCTGCGGTGATAACGGCGTGGTGTTGAAGACGCTCAACGGCGGAGCAAAGTGGGCTCTGGTGAGTATCGGCGGTTCCACTGCCAATCTCCGCGGGATCCAATCACGGAATGATACCGTTGTCATCTCCGCAGCGGGTGCATTGTTCGTTTCAGGGAACAGAGGGGACACGTTCAGTTCCATCGGTACACCCGAAACCGGAGGATCATATAATTCTATCGTCTTCGCTGGCAATAAAACGCTCTATACCGGAACGAATCTCGGCCGTGCTTACCGCAGTACGAATTTCGGTTCCTCATGGACCATGATGCCGTCCAAAACGGGTTCAACGAACTGGCTCTTCGGCTGTGATGCTTCATCGCCGACATTCGCTGCTTTTGTAGGACGTGCAGGCACGGCCATGGTCACGCAGTCCGGAAAAGATTCGCTCCGCCAGAATCCTAATTTTACGTCGGAGACATTCCGTGTAGTACAGCGTGCCGGAAAAACGATCTTCGCGGGAGGTATCGGCGGTGTCATGTTCCGTTCGACGGACAACGGCGATACGTGGAAATCGCTGACACTTCCGTCCGGTGTTCAAACAATGAGCAGCATCAAGATGGTCTCAACAAGAACGATCGTTGTTGCCGGTGCCGCGGGAAAGATCAATTTCTCCAGCGATGCAGGGGATACGTGGACCGGTCAAACATATAGCACATCGCGATTCTGGGGGATCGATGTGAAAGGAAATCTTGGACTTGCCGTCAATACCGTCGGGAATGTATATCGTTCGACCAACAGCGGACTCTCATGGACCCTTGCCTCATCGTTAGGGAACATCTATCTTTATTCCGTGTCGATCGTCGATTCGGTAACAGCGTTCCTCTGCACCGGTCAGCAGGCGTTCCAGATCTATAAGACAACGGATGCGGGTGTAACCTGGGTGCCAAGCTTCGAAGCTCAGACAAACTTGTTCTCAATTTATTTTGTTAATGCAACCAACGGCGTTGCGGTGGGGGATAAAGGACAAGTGTTCGTCACATACGATGCCGGTACAACATGGCTCAATCAACATCAGGATTCGTTGATTGATTTCCGCTCCGTTACGTGGTATGATAAAACCATCGTCGCCGCAGGATTGAACGGAGTCATCCTTCGCTCTACCGATAATGGCGACACATTCCAGCCGATGAACTCACCTACTGGTTCAACGATCTTCGCCGTGGATATGGCCGCACCGGTGAACGGGACCCATTATATTATGGCTGCGGGTGAATCAGGAAATCTGTTCCGCTATACGTATTCTACGACAGATGTGGCGGCAGAGAACGTTCTTCCCGTATCCTTCACCCTTTTCCAGAATTATCCGAATCCGTTCAATCCTTCAACGACCATTGAATACTCCATACCCAATACTGCTGTACAACAAAAGACTATATTGAAAGTGTATGATGTGTTGGGGAACGAGGTCGGGACATTAGTGAATGGAGGGAAGATGCCCGGACGATATTCTGTTCCATTCAATGCCAGATCATTGTCGAGCGGGATGTATTTCTATCGGTTGTCCGTAGGGAATCTTTCAACAGTGAAAAAAATGCTCCTTATGAAATGAGAGAGTGCAACGGACACCAAGTAATCTGTCGTACCGTACGTTCGGGAAAGAGATTCAATATCATGAAATTCGTAAAAAACATTCTTCTCATTTCTTTTTGTTTCATTATCGTTGTCGATGCACAGTTA
Organism: uncultured Ignavibacteriota bacterium; assembly: GCA_903907305.1. Lineage (GTDB taxonomy): Bacteria > Bacteroidota > Ignavibacteria > UBA10030 > UBA8401 > UBA8401. The sequence continues at coordinate 5,214 of CAIVNT010000170.1, read as the reverse complement.
TTGAATGATTCTCTCTCTCAGCGGCTGAACGCCATCCGGACGAAATACTCGCTGGCCGGATTGTCGGTCTCCGTGTTCAGGAATACGACCATCCTTGCAACAGGAAGTTCAGGACTCGCCGATGTGGCCCGTTCTCTTCCGGTCACAGATAGTACGTTGTACCGCATCGCTTCCATCTCCAAGACCGTTGCTGCTACGGCTCTCATGCAGTTGTATGAACAAGGGAAATTTAAACTCGATGATGATGTGAATTCATTCATCGGATTTTCACTCCGCAATCCGAACTTCCCGAATGATGCCGTCACGTTTCGGATGATCCTTTCGCACACGGCAGGTATTGTTGATGGAACGGGATATGATGGATTCCTCTCTGCAACAAGCACAAATCCAATTCCCTTGATCTCTTCTGTCCTGGTACCGTTCGGGACATATTACACCTCCGATATGTGGCTCAATAAAAAGCCCGGCACCTTTTTCACTTACACAAATATGGGATTTGGTGTCGTTGGTACGCTTGTGGAACGGATCTCCGGTGAACGTTTCGATCAATATTGCCGGAATCATATTTTCTTACCGCTCGGATTGGATGCAAGTTTCAATCTGAATGATCTGCGGAATATCAATAACCTTGCAGCGTTATATCGTACGTCCGGCGGTCAGTGGGTAGCGCAGGCGGATAATTATAAAGGGGTGAAGCCCGCACCACGCGATCTCAGCAGTTATACAATTGGGTCAAACGGCTCACTGTTCGGTCCGCAGGGAAATCTCCGCATCTCGGCAAAGGATCTTGCGAAATTCATGATCGCCCGGATGAACGGCGGTATTGTCAACGGCGTGCGCATTCTGAATGATTCTACGGCGCAACTGATGAATACTCCTGTATGGACCTACAACGGAACGAACGGTGATAACTACTACGGACTGTTCCGCTGCTGGGGATTGGGGACGCACATCACAACGAATACGGCAAAAGGGGATATCGTCATCAATGGCAGGAATATGGCAGGACATCCCGGCGAAGCATATGGACTCATCAGCGACGCATATTACGATGTGAGCAAGAACGGCATCGGACTCGTCTTCATGACGAACGGAAAGGATGGAGCGTATGCGTTCGGCACAAACAGCTCATTCTATACCGTTGAAGAAGCTGTCTTTGCTGCAGTGAATGATCTGCTGAAATCATTCCCGGCATCGGTGAAGGGTGAGTCGCAATTGATGCTCCCAACCATTGAGCTGCATCAGAATTATCCGAATCCGTTCAACCCCGAAACAACCATTGAATACTCCGTTCCTACAGTGAAGAATGGAAGCGCCGTCGTCCTGAAAGTGTTCGATCTGCTTGGGAAAGAGGTCGCAACATTGGTGAATGGAAGACAGGAGTCCGGAAGATATTCCGTGAAGTTCGACGGTGAATCATTATCCGGCGGAATGTATCTCTGTCAATTAGGTGTCGGAAATACATTCGAGACAAAAAGAATGATGCTCCTGAAATGAAGCGGTTTCTTTCCATACTGCCATTGTGCGCCGCTTTGCTTGCGTTGAGTTGTACTGCTCCTGCTTCCAAAACCACGATCGAGTTTTGGACACTCCAGCTCTCTCCGACGTTCAATGAGTATTTCTATTCGCTCATCGCGGCCTACGAAAAGGAACATCCGGAAGTGCACATCCGTTGGGTGGATGTTCCGTACGATGCCGCCATCCAAAAACTTCTCTCATCCGCCGTTGCGGGAAACGCGCCTGATGTGGTGAATCTGTCGGCAGACTTCCTGGCAAAGTTCAACGGAATGAATGCGTTTGCAGATCTGTCTGCTGCTGTTAGCAAGAGCGGTCAGCATTTTCTGCCGAATGCACTTGACCTCTGTTCGTTCAACGGAAAACTTGTTGCTCTCCCATGGTATCTGAATACCTATGTCGTCCTCTATAATAAAGAACTCATCCGGACTGCAGGATTTTCCGAGAAAGAAATTCCGGCGACGTTCAGGGAATTGATTCCGTTCATCCGAGAATATAAACGCAGGACCGGGAAGTTCGCGTTCTTCTGGAATATCGGTAAGGATAGTTATCTTCCGATGATGCTCGGCTCGGAGAATATTCCGATGACCGATGCTGCAATGACCAAAGCGGTATTCAATTCGACTGAAGGTGATAGTACCATCTCGGAATGGGTCCGTCTCTATAAAGAAGGATGTCTTCAGAGCGAGTCGGTGATCAAGCCCGGTTCCACCATCGTCGAAGCGTATCAGTCAGGACAAGTGGCGATGATCTTCACCGGTCCTGTCTTTCTGAAACGGATCAAAAGCAATGCTCCTTCTATTTATGAACGGACCGGAGTTGCACCGGCAGTGGTGGGGAAGAGCGGGAAACATGAACTGGCCGCAATGTCTCTTTCTGTGCTTACCTCAAGCAGTCATCAGGCGGAAGCAGCGGATTTTGCACTTTTCGTTACCAATGGTGACAATCAGCTTGCGTTCAGCAAATTGACAACCACATTTCCATCAGTGACCGAAGCACTGCGCGATTCTTTCTTTTCCTCTGATGACAGTTCAGTCACTTCCAAAGCGCGGAGAATGGGGGCGGAGCAATTGCCGAACGCAGGATGGCTCAGGACCTATCTGCTCCATCCGAATTTTGACCGGCTTCGCGATGCGTTTGATGAAGCCATTCAGCGTACATGTCTGAAGGATGTTCCCGTGCATGAATCACTGGACAAGGCAGCTGATGAATGGAACACGATCCTGAATGAACGATGATGAAGAAGATCACTCCATATCTGTTCTTGGCACCGGCGATATTCTTCATCGGATTGTTCGTCATTGTCCCGATGGTGCAGGTGTTCAGCGTCAGTTTTTTACGGTATTCGTTCTTCGGTCCGAATGAATTCATCGGATTCGAAAATTATCGAAAACTGTTCCACGATCCGAACTTCTGGTGGACTCTTTCCAATTCACTGCTGTATGTTCTCGTCACACCGGTGCTGATGGTGGTCTCGCTCGTTTTTGCATTGAGCATTCGCCGTTCCGTGAAGAGTGCGAAACTGCTCCGTCTTTCATTCTTCCTTCCCGTGATCACTCCTGTTGTGGTGGTCGGCATCATGTGGAAGTGGATGTTCGCCGAAGAGAGCGGCATCATCAATTATCTGCTCTCGTTCATCGGCATGGAGCATATACCGTGGCTCACGCAATATCCCGTGAATATGCTCAGCGTGATGATCCTTACCATTTGGCGCGGTTTCGGATATTATATGATGATCATCCTTGCGGGACTCGCTCTCATTCCTGCGGAGATCGAGGAAGCAGGCGTTCTGGACGGTGCAACACCATTCCAGCAGGTGATCCATATCCTGCTCCCGAATCTGAAACCGACGCTGTTGTTCATCTTCGTCGTTTCATCATCCTCTGCAATAAAATTATTCACTGAACTGTATGTGCTCATTCCCGGTGTGCCGATGAACAATAAAACGCTCGTAGCGTATCTTTACCGGCTCTCATTCGAACGGTTCGATTTCGGATACGGTTCTGCACTTGCCGTGATCATCTTTCTGGTCACTTCGCTCTTTTCCTATGCCAATTTCAGAATGATGGAGCAGCGGTCATGAGGATCCTTCGGACCATCGTCCTTGCTCTTGGTGTCGCGGCAGCAGTATTGCCGTTCGTCTGGCTGCTCAGTACATCGTTGAAAGGGGCAGAAGAACTCTTTGCCTATCCTCCTGTCCTGATCCCGTCCGTGATCGTATGGGAAAATTATTCAGGACTCTGGAATGCAGTGCCGATGGCATCGTATTTCATGAATTCACTCATCGTTACGATCCTCTCTGTCACCGGTACAGTGCTGTTCTGTTCGCTGGCAGGATTCGCCCTTGCACGCTACCGCTTCAAATATCAGCAACTGTTCCTCGTGATGATCATCGCAGCAATGATGGTCCCCAAAGAGGTGATCATTCTGCCATTGTTCACCATCATCCTGAAATTAGGGCTCGCCGATTCTCTTGCCGGCGTGATTCTTCCGTTCATCGTCGATGCGATGGGCATCTTCATGATGCGCCAGGCGTTCCTCTCCATTCCCGCGGAGATCGAGGAAGCGGGAGTGATGGACGGTGCATCGCCGTTCATTCTCTGGTGGAAGGTGATGATGCCGATGACACGGCCGATGATGGCGACACTGGCCATCTTCACATTCATTGCGAGCTGGGGGGATTTCCTTTGGCCGCTGGTGGTACTGAAATCGCCGGAACATTTCACACTGCAGGTGGGTTTAAGTTATCTGATAGGAACATTCGTCGATAACTTCCGGTATGTGGCGGCGGGGGGGATCATCTCTATCATCCCCGTGGTGATCGTCTTTGTGTTCATGCAGAAATATTTTGAACGCGGACTGTTCTCCGGAAGCGGAAAATAACAGTCCGCTACCGTATGATGTAGTTGTTTCTTTCCCATAGCTGATGCAACTTTATACATATACTCTCACAAACATAATCATATTTGAAGGATGACAGCAATGCGATTGAAACAGTGTATAGCAGCGGCAATATTCGTGCTCGGTGTTCATTTTGCCGAAGCACAGTCATACGATTCTCTGTTCTACGGAAATTCAAAGATCCTCTACAAGAATCCGTACGGATCGGGATTCATCGCCGGTACGAATGGCTACGGCGATATCGGAAAGTATCAGCGCTTCGATGTGCAGGAAGAAGTGCATGTGGTCGGTGCGAAGTTCTGGATGGCGATCAAAGGTGTCGTGGGTACGCCGGATTCCATCACCATCGTCTTCAAACGGGCGGGATATGGAAAAGATTATTATGATACGCTCGCGGGCGGTCCCGGCGCGACCATCGCTTCCATCAAAACGACCGTTGCACAGTTCGATACAGGAAAAGGGACGGCGTTCATGCTTCCGAAATCGTTCAATGTTGCGGGGAGTCCGTTCGTTCCGGAATCGGTGTTTGTTGGCATCGAATGGTCCAGCACCGCCAATGACTCATTCGCACTCTTTGCAGATTCAACCAAACAGGGAGACAAGTTTGACAGGGCGTGGGAACAACTGACGGGTGCAGGTTACAAATATCAGCGGTTCAATGAACCGAGTGATTTCTCTTGGGCGTTGGACGGTGATCTTTGGATAGCGCTTCTCTATAAACAGGGAATGCTTTCCGTCGGCGGTGAGATTGCCGTTGCTCCCCGTCAGTATTCGTTGACGCAGAATTATCCCAATCCG
>CAIVNT010000169.1 GCA_903907305.1 uncultured Ignavibacteriota bacterium | reverse complement strand
GCAGGCAGGTCGGCATGCGCCGAAGGATTTATTAGCAGCGACATCTTGCTCAGCATGAACATTATTATTTGCAATATTATTTTTTAGAAACAGCACTAGTTCTTCCGGTCATTCACTGGAGTTCCTCATCAGCAGAAGACCCTCTTCCCGCTGTCCTCTATTTTTTCGAATCACTTTAACAACTGATACGTTTGTCATGCCGAGCCCCGATGTTCATCGGGGTGAACTCCGCCGAGGCATGATACTATTGTAGAAAACGAACGTCGTGCCGGGCGAAGCCGAGGCACGATTCTTACGAATTAATTTTATTTAAAACATTATCATTGTGAATTACCGTTCGATCAAAGGCACCAAAGATATCCTCCCGTCCGAAACTCCACTCTGGCAGTTCGTTGAGCAGACCATTCGCGATGTCTTCCACCAATTCAATTACAAAGAGATCCGTACACCGATCTTTGAATCGACTGCTCTCTTCCTGCGATCGATCGGGGAATTGACGGATATTGTTGGAAAAGAGATGTATACGTTTGAGGACAGGAGTCACGACAGCATAACCCTGCGTCCTGAAGGGACCGCCTCGGCTATCCGCGCTTATGTCCAGAACAATCTCGGCGAAGCACTCCCCCTTTCCAAAATTTATTATATCGGACCGATGTTCCGGCAGGAACGCCCGCAGGCAGGAAGGCTCCGCCAGTTCCACCAGTTCGGCGCGGAAGCGGTCGGCTCCCCCACTGCGGAAACCGACGTTGAGATCATTGCAATGACCATCGAGATCTACAAACGACTCGGCATCACAAATTATTCACTGCAGATCAATTCCGTCGGCGATGAAGAGTGCCGTCCGAGATACAAAGAGATCCTCAAAGCGGAACTGCTAAAGATCGCGGACAAACTCTCCTTCGAAAGTCAGAAACGGATCGAACAGAATCCGATGCGCGTGCTCGATTCCAAGGATGAAAATGATAAAACACTCACCGCTTCGATGCCGCTGATCACCGATCATCTGAACGAAGAGTGCGCGAAACATTTTGAACGGGTGAAATCCTTGTTGACCGCATACGGAATCCCCTTCACCGTGAACGGCAGACTCGTGCGCGGACTCGATTATTACACGAAGACCGCTTTCGAGATCACCAGCTCCGAACTCGGTTCGCAGGATGCACTTGCAGGGGGAGGACGCTACGATCTTCTTGTAAAAGAACTCGGGGGCAAACAGACCCCCAGTGTCGGCTTCGCTGCGGGAATGGAACGGCTGATGATGATCCTGGAGAAGAAAGGATTCCAACCCCCGAAACAGAGTCCGAAGATTTTCGTTGCAGCGGCGGATGAGACAGCACGTGAGTGGGTATTACAGACAACAATGAAGCTCCGTTCAGCAGGAATTGCGTCGGAATGCGATCTGTTGTCGCGAAGTCTAAAATCACAGATGAAGGAAGCAGACCGTCAGCAGGCACAATTTTCACTCGTCGTCGGATCGATGGAACTTGAGAGCGGTAAAGCGTTGTTGAAGAATCTAACGGACCATTCGCAGCAGGAGATCCTGCTCAGCGATATTGTCACGATCATCAACACATAACAGACAGGCTGTGCACACGCCTGTGGAAGAACGTTCCTATGGCGAAGAAGAAACAACCGATTGAATACCGCTTACTCGTGCAGCCGGCGGTGGATGATATCCAGAAAAAAGAGGGATTTCTTTTCCTGTTGGAGACATCGAAACAATTCACGAATTTCAGTTACGTGATCGATGTGAAGGATGAAGTGAAAGGAAAGGATGTCGTTTGGACGCTCCATGGTCTCCGCGCTCCTTCTATGAACATGCCGGCGACCGGTACGGCGCAGTTCAAAAAATTCTACTCCGAACTTCCGAAGTCGATCAATTTTACACTGGTCAAGAAGGACAAGATCAAAGCGGAAACGGAATTTTCATTCATGAAGAACGGGGTCCGTTCGGCGATAACAACAAGTGAATTCCTTCGGATCTATACGGACGAACAGGAATTTGAGACAAAACGACAGGATGATGTGGTGATGGCGCAAATAAAACCGGACATCCGTCGCGAACTGGCAAAACCAAAAAAAAAATAAACTCTTTCCTACGAGATGTGTCATTCCCGAATGATCCTATCGGGAATCCACAAAACCGGACCCCCCGATAGGATCATTTGGCTAACGGCCACGTTGTGGGGGTGACAATAGAAGAATCCATAAATAATAGAAAAATGTTATGCACCCAATTATCTTCTCGTTCGGCGGCATCACCATCTACAGCTTCGGCTTGATGATGGGTCTCTCCTTTCTCATCGGCAATTATCTTCTCGCAAAAGAATTCCAGCGAAAAAAACTTCACCCCGATCTCGCATCCAACGTCACGCTGATCGCGCTCATTGCCGGAGTGTCGGGTTCAAAAGCATTGTATCTCATTGAGAATTGGGGATTCTTTGTAAGGGACCCGCTCGGGATGATCTTCTCTCCCGGCGGACTCACATTTTACGGCGGATTCATTCTCGCAACCTCGTCCATTTATGTCTACGCGAAGAAAAAGAAGATCAGATTCATGACCATTGCGGATTCGGTTGCACCGGCGCTCATTCTTGCCTATGGTCTCGCACGCATCGGTTGTCATCTCGCCGGGGATGGTGACTACGGATTCCCTTCGAATCTTCCCTGGGCAACAAATTATTCCAACGGAACGTATCCGCCTTCCGCTGCCTTCAGAAATTTTCCCGAAGTCACTTCGCAGTTTGCGAACGGCATTGTTCCGGATAATACATTATGCCATCCGACTCCCATTTATGAGACCATTATCTGCACAGTGTTCTTCCTGATCCTATGGAAGAACAAAGAGAAATGGAATGCCGAAGGACAAATATTCTCCGCATATCTTATCCTTGCCGGAATTGAAAGGTTCTCCGTGGAATTCTTCCGTCTGAATCCTCGATTGGCGTTGGGACTGAGCGAAGCGCAGCTGATTTCCCTTGCGCTGATCGTTCTTGGTGCGTATGGAGTGAATACCGCTCTCCGTCTGCAGAAAGTCTCAGGGAAAACTAAATGAACATCATCACCGGAAGAAAACCTGTCCTCGACGCATTGAAAGCGAACACTCCCATCGACAAACTGATGATCGCGCAGAATTCCCACGGCGAGGTCATCGACGAGATCATGAAGATCGCACGGCAGAAGAACATCCCGTATAAGATGTCCCCCTCCGATCAAATCAACCGCACAGCACAGACACCCAATAATCAGGGGGTGCTGGCGATTATCGGGACAAAAGAATTCTCCGACATCAGTCAGTTGTTCGACATCGCGAAAGAGAAGAATGAAAAACCGTTCTTCCTGATCTTTGATGAGATAGAAGATGTGCACAATCTCGGTGCACTCATCCGCACGGCGGTCTGCACGGGAGCGCACGGCGGCATCATTCCCAAACATCATAACGCACCGGTCAACGACACGGTCGTGAAGACCTCAGCGGGAGCGAGTCTCAATTTTCCCATGGCACGCGTAACGAATATCGCGGCAACCATAGAGGAATTGAAAGAAGAAGGAGTATGGATCGTTGGAACGGAGATGACAGCGCAGCAGAGCTTTACCGACGTGGACTTTGATGTCCCCGTTGCGCTCGTGATCGGGAATGAGGGGAAAGGAATGCGTCGCCTTGTAAAGGACAAATGCGATTTTCTGGTGAAGATCCCGATGAAAGGTAATTTCGAATCACTCAACGCTTCCGTTGCGGGAGCGATCGTGATGTACGAGGTGCTCCGCAAACGAAACTTCAAATGATCCTATGATCACACGTCGCACCAATACCGGCAAGAAGAAATACGAATGGATCGATATCTTCAATCCAACTGCGGATGAACTGAATTCCGTATCCGAAGAGTACGGTCTTCACAATAATGCCGTGCAGGACAGTCTTCAGCCGGAACATCTTCCGAAGTTCGAGTGGATCGATGAGACCATCTTCATCATCGTCCGTGTGTTCGACCCGCGCTCTCAGCACGATGCAGATTCCATCCAGGAGATCAGCAATAAAGTCGCCCTCTTCGTCGGAAAGAATTTCATCATCACTATCCACCGTTTTGAACAGCCGTTCCTGGATGAGATCCGCACAAAATTCTTTTCCAATGGAGCGTGCGCAGAACCAAACGACCTGCTTATTAAGATCCTCTATCAGTCATTCCATTCCTTTGTCCGCACGTCGGAGGCGCTCGAAACGGAGCTGGACCATCTGGAAACGCTCATCGTTCTGAAGAATCAGACGCAGACAGTCCTCCGCAAATTGTATCATCTCAAACGCCGCGCTGCGGTCTGCATGCGCATCATCCGCCTTTCAAAACCGATCGTCGAGAATCTGGATAAGCGGACCCCCGCTCCGGTTCTACAGGATCTGCGCGAGTTCGTTTTGAGTCTCGAAACATCCTACGATCAGATGATCGACAATGCAAGCAATCTGCTGAATCTCTATATCTCCATCTCATCACAACGGACGAACGAGGTCGTGCGTGTGCTCACCCTCTTCTCAGTTTTCTTTCTCCCTCTCACATTCATCGTGGGTGTATACGGAATGAATTTTGAATTCATGCCGGAGATCCATTCTCCGCTGGGATACCCTTTTGTCATCGTTGCAATGGTCGCCATAACACTCGCCATCTTTACCTGGTTCAAGAAGAAACACTGGTTGTAAAATAATGGACAGTTGGAAATTGATAATGGACAATTAAAATCATTTTCTTTAATTGAACTTTCAATTGCTATCGTTTTGCAATTCGTTTCTCGTTATTTGCTGCTCTCTGACTTCTGCTCTCCGCCATTCTGAGTCCGAGCGTAAGCGAGGACGAAGAATCTGAGGAATCGCGCCTGTTCTTATCTGTTCCCTGCTATCTGACCTCTGCTCTCTGTCCTCTGTTCTATTTGCTCTTCATTTTTAATTGCTCTTCTCTGTGCACTCTGTGGCTCCTTGGTTTGCTTCTCGTTCTTCATTTTCCATTGTCAATTGTCAATTTGTTTTTCCCTCTTCTCATCCGTGTAAATCCGTCTTTTTCCGTCGAATCCGTGTTCTTTTCTTGCTTTTCATTTTCATCTGTCCATTGTCAATTGTCAATTTGTTTTACCCTCTTCTCATCCGCGTTAATCCGTCTTTTTCCCTGCCCGACGCCCTGAGTGCAGCCGAAGGGTTTGGCGGGCGTCGAATCCGTGTTCTATTGAAACTATTTCTTCCATAGAATATCGCTTGGTAGTAAGGTATTGTCCTTCAGCAACCCCAGTCCAAACTCTCTCCCCTTCGCATTCGCTGCCTTGTCGCGCGGATCATCGTTCCCGCCGACAACAAATTTATTCTCACCGATCTCCAGCAGATTCCCGATCCATTCCACAAAGGAATTGGAATTCGTTTCATACGCCAGAAAAGCGGACCCAAAGAAATGCTGCAACTTATCCTTGTCCGATGTAACGACCTTATCGTTCAGTACTTTTTTGGGAAGATTTGTTTTCCGAAGTTTGAACACCGAGTCGCTTTCGAACGTGAGCGGAATATAGACCGTCCCGATCAACGGCATGCGGAATCCCATGGACCGATGCTCCATCACCGAGAACAGACAGATCCACAGTGCTTCTTTCACATTCCCATCAGACAACAGCATCGCCCGGTCGAAGATCGCATCCACCCCGAGCGTATCATCATACGTTTTCCGGAGCGCATAGAAACGCGGGTCACGGATAAATTCTTTCAGACGGATTTGATTTTGGAACAGATCGGGTAAGAGGGAGGAAGTATCAAAGAATGTGCTGTCACTCAGACCATAATACCAGTCGTTATTCAGCCAAGTATTCGTCGAATCAACGGGTTCGGAGGATTGCGCAAATAATGTTGGAGCGAGGAGAACGCAGAATGCAGATTGCAGAATGAAGAATTGTAATACTTTGCTCAGTTTCACTTCGCTTCCGCAATATTGGATTTGTTGTTTTCTAATTCTCCTCTAAGGTAATCATTTTACGTTCTACATTCTACATTTTGATTTATGCTTATTGGATATTGTATTTGTTTTTCTAAAATTCTTCTAGAAGGTTATGATTCTTCATTTTACATTTTCAATTCTGCTTTACAAATAATGAGCTCTTCATTTTCCATTATCAATTATCAATTGTCCTTTGTCAATTATGTCTGCATCACACCCGTCTTGAACTCACCGATGTTCGGATTACAATTCGCCATCGCTATCCCGCGTGAGATCACATCGCGCGTGTCGAGCGGATCGATGATCCCATCCACCCATAACCGTGCGGCAGCATATTTCGGATCGAGTTCACTCTCGTATCGTGCCTGTATCTCATCCAGCAATTGCTTCTGTTGTTCGGCGGAGATGTGCGTCCCCCCTTTTTCCATCGCCTGCACTTTTATGGCGAGAAGTGTTTCGCTCGCCTGCTTTCCTCCCATCACCGCGATCTGCGCCGAATGCCAACCGTAGATGAGTCTGGGATCGTACGCTTTTCCGCACATCGCATAATTTCCCGCACCGTAACTGTTCCCGGTGATGATCGTGAATTTCGGCACGACCGAGTTCGCAACGGCATTCACCATCTTCGCGCCGTCCTTGATGATCCCGCCGTGCTCGCTTCTGCTCCCCACCATGAATCCTGTCACATCCTGGAAGAACACCAGCGGTATCCGTTTTTGATTGCAGTTCAGGATGAACCGCGCTGCTTTGTCCGCACTGTCCGAGTAGATCACTCCCCCCACCTGCATCTCTCCTTTGGCCGTTTTGCTGATCGCCCGTTGATTCGCCACGATCCCCACTGCCCAGCCGTCGATCCTCGCGTAACCGGTGATGATCGTCTTGCCGTAACCCGCTTTGTATTCATCCAGCTCGCTGTCGTCGATGAGTCGGGAAAGGATCTGATACGTGTCATACGGTTTGTTCCGCTCTGCAGGGAGGATGCCGTAGATCTCTTTTGGATCGAATTTTGGTTTAGCGGACTTTTCGTAATTGAAACCAGCCACCGGAAAATGCCCCAGCTTTCCGATGATGCTGCGGATCTTCTTCAGCGCCGCTTCATCGTTCGCCATCTTATGGTCGGTAACTCCGCTGATCTCGCAGTGCACCGTTGCTCCGCCCAATGATTCATTGTCGATATCTTCACCGATGGCAGCTTTCACCAGATGCGAGCCGGCAAGAAAGACCGATCCCGTTTTATCCACGATCATCGCTTCGTCACTCATGATGGGAAGATAGGCTCCTCCCGCAACGCATGGACCCATGATCGCGGCGATCTGCGTGATCCCCATGGCGGACATGACAGCGTTGTTCCGGAAGATCCTTCCGAAATGTTCTTTGTCCGGGAAAATATCAGCTTGCAGCGGAAGATACACTCCGGCCGAATCCACCAGATAGACGATCGGCAGTCTGTTCTCCATTGCAATTTCCTGCGCGCGAAGATTCTTCTTTGCGGTGATGGGGAACCACGCTCCCGCTTTTACCGTAGCATCGTTCGCAACGATCACCACTTCTCTGTTATGAATTTTTCCAATTCCAAAGACCGTCCCGCCCGATGGAGCACCGCCG
>CAIVNT010000168.1 GCA_903907305.1 uncultured Ignavibacteriota bacterium | reverse complement strand
TCAAGTTTTGAAAATTCCACCGGTTACGGGTATTGTTCATAAAGTGGCTTCAGGGGAAACAATTTATACGATTGCTAAAAAATATAATACAGATTCCATCTTTACTCTGAAATTCGTGAAAGACGGTTTCGGTCCGAGCGATCATTCATCATTCTATGGAGCAAATATCCCGGTCCTCTTCTTCTTTACCGGACTGCATGATGATTACCATCGTCCTTCTGATGATGCGGATAAGATCAATCTCGCAGGAATGAGTAGAATCGTTACCTATGCTTCCAAACTTGCCATCGCGATCGATTCGACAAGCACCCGTCCTGATTATCTTAAAACACAATCACAGGAACAAGGCACCTCGCGTCAAGGATTCAGGGTATTTGTCGGAACAATCCCGGATTACTCGGAAGATTCAAATGGAATGCTGCTTGCCGGTGTTCGTGAGAACAGTCCGGTTTCAAGGGCCGGTTTGCTGAAAGGTGATGTTATCATTAAATTCGGTTCGCATGACATTAAGAATGTATATGATTACACATATGCTTTGCAGGATTACAAACCGGGTGATGTGATCGAGGTGAAATTCATTCGGAATAAGGTTGAAACAATCACCGCAAAAATTACGCTGGAAAAACGTAATTAATGGATTGATATAGCACCAATAAAAAAGGACGCATACGCGTCCTTTTTTTATTTGCCTCTAATATTTCCCTTAAAGTAGTTTCTTTGCTATCTCCCTGATTTCTTCTTTAGTGCAGAAGCGTTGGATCATGGGAAAAAGAATGTGATTCTCTTTGTGTATGTGATTTACCATCAATTGAACGATCTCTTCTGCAGATTCAGACAGTTCCTGCCTCGACGTCTTATCCTCATGATTTTCTTTAAGAGCTTTTACACTGTAGTTCAGTTTCTTATAGATCTTCGCCATTTTAGCGTGATCATCCCTCAAAACAGAAGTCGGACCATCCACATAACGCTCAACGACCGGAAAGAGTGCAGCTTCTTCGTGCTTGTTGTGTATCCGCACTTCCTGATCGACATATTCCACAGCTTTCAGGAGAGTTTTAAATGTTTTTTCCGAATATCCTTTTTTCTTCAGGTCAGCGGCACTTTTCTTCAGCTGATGCAGTTTGACCAGTGCCTCCTCATGCTCTTTCATCAATAACGCTATAGGATCACGGATGGACATTAAAATTACTTTGTTTCCATGTACGTTGTGTACTTCGTTTTACTGTCCACAAAATCCTGAAGCTGCGCCGTCAGTTCATCAGCCATCTGGTCATCGCTTTCCTCGAATTTTTTATATGCCACTTCGGAATGAGCCATGAAGATCTCTGCGAATGAATTCTGTTTACCGCGCTGTTCGCACACAGAATACGAAACGAACTGATTCGTTGCGTAATGAACCTTCAACTTTTCTACTGCGGAAAGATATTCGGTGCGCTTTGCTTCTTTCACGTCGTATTGAACGGTGAGAATAACTTTTCCCATCGAGATTAGTATCCTTTATTTAAATGTTGGAAAATGAATAGAGTAAAAAACTTATTATTGAGACAGTTCCCGCCGCAACTACCATAATGATCAAACCGGTATTATAACGGAATTGGTGGACCATTGAAATTCCTTTTGCCGATAATAACAGAGACCATAACACCATCAGACCATCCATACCTGTCAACACCATTGTCACTACCGGTTTTGTTTCGTAGGCACTGGGATTGTTTGAGAACAAAACCAGACCAAGGATTCCTAATTCCAACGGTAAGATAAAAACGACAGATAACATAATCGGAACCAACGACCAGCCAACCACTCCATATGTCTCTTTGAATTTTCCTGTCCCTTTCAGTAAGGCGGATATTCCAAATACCGTACCAGCCAAGAGAAAGAACATCGGAATAGCAAAGCACAATCCCAGCGCAATACCGAGCAATAATAACGGGAAAAGATTATCAAACGAATTTCCGGAATTTTTTGCCCAAAACAGAGAAAATGATGCTGCTATGCCAAGAAACGTGCTAAGAAAAAGAACAAAATTTTTGTGCTCCGCTATTATGATCTTCTTAAAAGCATTTTCAGGAGATTCAATTATCAACCAAATCTGAGAAAAGAAATCAATATTAGGTATACGATCCTGAATAAAACTGCTGCACGATACACATTTGATCGAAAAATCATTGTTGGAATGCCGGCAAACAGGACAAACTATCATATATTTATAAAAATACGAAGAAAAGCACGGGCTTGCAATGAAAATTGCGAGAAATCTTCAATGCAAACCCTTGTCTGAAGCCGAATTTGTTATTAAAGTGGTTCGAAACGAGCGGTAAAATGCCGAAGCTGAGGAGCCTCGTAAG
>CAIVNT010000167.1 GCA_903907305.1 uncultured Ignavibacteriota bacterium | reverse complement strand
GGTCTACGACCTCGTAGAGGGTATTAAACCCAGTAGAGAATAAAAAAAATGATAGATCATTGTCATTCTTAGTCCTGCCAAATATCTATCGGACAGTTCGTTAAGAATCACATTGGATAATTGATCGTCCCACAATTCATAACAACTACTAAAAATATTTATGAAAAAAATCCGCTATGGAATCATTGGCTTCGGTGCATTCGCCGAACGTTCCATTCTGCCTGCTATTCGCGCAGCCGAAAATTCAGAGATCGTTGCAATTCAAAAGCGGTCAATGGATATGGCGAAATGGAAAGCAGCAGAACATTCCATCCCGATGTATTTTGATTCAGCAGAAGCGCTTGTCGCTTCGAATGAAGTGGATGCCGTATTCATTGTCTCGGCAAATTCACAGCATCACACCGAAACACTCGCGGCGGCAAAAGCAGGTAAGCACGTGTTGGTGGAAAAACCGATGGCCGTCTCACTTCAGCAGGCACGTGAAATGACGGATGCCTGCCGCTCATCCGGAGTGAAATTTATGACAGGTCATATGTTAAGATTCTCACCTCTGAATAAGCGGCTGAAGGAAATTGTGCAGTCCGGTATGATCGGCACAGTCTCGTACGCACGTTCGCATTTTGTCTACGATGCGACCAGGTCCAACCGCAAATGGGTTTTGGATAAAGAAACAGCCGGCGGAGGTCCATTATTTGATATTGGTATTCACTCACTCGATACGATACGATTTGTGTTGAATGACGATCAGGCAGTAAGTGTAAAGAGTTTGATGAATCCCGATCATTCCACGGGAAAGGTGGAGATGACGTCTGTTCTATCGCTGCAATTCTCGAAAGGAACGCTTGCAACGATCTACACTTCCTATGAGACGCCGTACAGGGAATCGTTCATTGAATTTATCGGGACGACGGGATCGATCTCTGCGTATCAATTCACGCCAAGCAACACGGAAACGTTCATCGAGATCAAACGGGGGAAGAATGGTCTTGTTGATTCCGTTGAGAAGGAAACATTCCACGTTCCCAATCTCTACACCTTGGAAGTCGAACATTTTTCAGACTGCATTCTGAATGATACGGAACCAAGCATCACCGTAAAGGATTCTTTACATAATCAAGAGATTTTGGAAAAAGCGGTTTTCTTATCCAAAATATAACTTTTAAGAGTTGTCAAAATTTATTACATTATTAAGTCAAAAATGGAGAAAAAACGGACATCATGGTAAATAAAAAAATTAAACGACTTGGGATATTAACCGGCGGCGGCGACTGTCCCGGTTTGAACGCTGTTATTCGCGGCGTTGCAAAACCGGCGATGAACGATTACGGTCTGACGATCGTCGGTATCGAAGATGGTTTTGAAGGTTTTGTTGAAGGAAAAATGAGAGAGATCTCGCGCGATGATATCGCAGGGATTATCGGAGAAGGCGGAACGATTTTGGGAACGTCCAACAAGGGGGACCCATTTCACTATCCGACGGAAGGAATGAATGGAATCGAGATCGTTGATGCCTCTGCCCGCGTGTTGAAACATTATAAAGGCTGGGGACTCGACGCTTTGATCACCATCGGCGGTGACGGTACGATGCACATTTCCAATAAGTTGTCCGATCTTGGAATGAACATCGTTGGTGTTCCGAAAACGATCGATAATGATCTTGATGCGACCGATCAGACGTTCGGATTTGATACAGCACTTTCGATTGCAACAGAAGCGATCGACCGCCTGCACACGACTGCATCTGCTCACCATCGTGTGATGGTGATCGAGGTGATGGGACGGTACGCAGGTTGGATCGCGCTCGAAGCCGGACTTGCAGGCGGAGCAGATATTATTCTACTCCCCGAAATTCCGTTCAAATGGGAGAGTGTGATGCGCAGAGTGATAGAACGCAGCACGCGCGGAAACCGTTACTCCATTGTCTGTATCGCTGAAGGCGCAAAAGCAGCCGATGAAGAGGTTGTTATTAAAGAGACTGATGTGAAACGTACAGACCCGATCCGTTTTGGCGGAATTGGTGAGCATGTCGGCCGCCGTATCTCACAAGAGACCGGTCTGGAGACACGCACGACCATCCTCGGTCACTTGCAGCGCGGAGGAAGTCCCACGGCATTCGATCGCGTTCTCGCGACCCGCTATGGTACAAAAGCCGTTGAACTTGCCGTGAAGGGGGAATTCGGAAGAATGGTCAGTCTGCGCGGATTGCACGTGAACAGCGTTGCGATCAAAGATGCGATCTCCAAACAGCGGCTAGTACCGGAGGATGGAGAGATCATCCGAACTGCCCGTGCGGTCGGAACAAGTTTCGGCGACGATTAATGTCCTGTGTTTCCGTCCACGAAACACACAATATACTCAATGCCGAGTTCTTCATGCACAATGAAAGCTCGGCATTGGAATTTATACCCGTGAAAATATTCACTACGTCACCCGACGGACATACGATCATCGATCCGGAAATTCTGCTCAGCGCATATTGCGGCGGTATGTTCCCGATGGCGGACGGTCCTGACGGCGAGATCCGATGGTTCTCTCCGGAGATGAGAGGTATCATTCCTCTGAATGGACTGAAGATATCCCGTAGTCTGAAACAGACAATTCGCAAGCGCATCTTTCACATTCGGATCGATGCGGATGTAGAAGGAACGATCCGCGCCTGTGCCGACCGGGACGAGGTTTGGATCTCTGAAACAATCATCCGGAGTTATGTGAACCTTCACCGGATGGGATTTGTCCATAGTGTGGAAGCCTGGCATGACGGTACACTTGTCGGCGGATTGTACGGCGTTGCGATCGGCGGTGCGTTCTTCGGCGAATCGATGTTCAGCAGAATGACCGACGCATCCAAAGCTGCCCTTGTCGCACTCGTCCGCAGACTGAATGAGCGCGGATTCGTCCTGCTGGATACACAATACCGCAATTCGCATCTTGATACACTTGGATGCATGGAAATACCGAAAGAAGAATATCTCGTGTTATTGAACGACGCCATTCAGCGTGATTGTCATTTTAGTCAAGAGTAGATTATGAACATCCTTACCGAAACAAATTTCCCTGAGCTTAAATTTCTGAAACGCGGCAAAGTCCGCGACATCTATGATGTCGGCGAATATCTGCTGTTCGTTGCAACGGACCGCCTTTCTGCCTTCGATGTGGTGATGCCGCAGGGGATCCCGTTCAAAGGAAAAGTGCTCACTCAGATCTCCGCATTCTGGTTCGAACAGACAAAGGATATCATTCAGAACCACGTCGTAACAACGAATGTTGATGAGTTTCCTGCTGTGTGTCATCAATACAGGAACGACCTGCAGGGACGCAGCATGCTGGTAACGAAAACCGAACCGCTCTCCGTCGAATGTATCGTCCGCGGATATCTCTCCGGTTCAGGCTGGCTGGATTATCAGGAGACCGGAGCGATCTGCGGAATTCCATTGCCGAAAGGACTGAAAGAAAGCGAGAAACTTCCCGAAACGATCTTCACTCCTTCCACCAAGGCCGAAATCGGCGTTCATGATGAGAATATTCCCTTTGAACAAATGATCGAGAAAGAGGGGAAGGAACGAAGCGAACAGGTCAGTTCAGTAACCAAAGCGATCTTTCACCGCGCGTCTGAGATCGCCGAATCCAAAGGGATCATTATCGCCGACACGAAAATGGAGTTCGGCATGAAAGATGGCAAATTGATGCTGATTGATGAACTCCTCACGCCCGACTCATCCCGATTCTGGCCCAAAGCGACCTACGCTCCGGGAAAAGCTCAGAATAGTTTTGACAAACAGTTCGTCCGCGATTATTTGCTCTCCATAAAATTCAACAAGCGTCCTCCGGGACCAGTGATGCCTGAGGAGATCATCAACAAAACTTCCGATCTCTATTGTAAGGCTGTCTATGAATTGACCGGAAAGCACGTGTCATGAAAATAGCCGCTGTGCTGTTGGTCTTTACTGTTTTTGCTCACGCTCAATTCGAGAACCGCTCTGAAGCAATGCCCGTCGATACGCTGGCAACGGTAGGGACTACTGTTATCAACGCAACGGATTTTCTTGAACGGTTCGAATTGCTTCCGTGGCCCCGCAAAGACCAGCCGGCATTGAAAGAAGCAGTGAAACTGGAATTTCTCCGTTCAATGGTCGCCGAAAAACTTCTTTCAATGGAAGCTACATCATTGAATCTCGGCAACGATTCTGAATCTGTAATGATGCAGCGGAATTTTGAACGATTGTTCGTCCGTGATGAGTATTATAAACAGGAGGTTCTTCCGAAGATCACTATCACCGATGCTGAACGAAAAGAAGGAATGCAGCGTTTTCCCTACCAAATAAGTGTGGAAGTGCTTGCGGTCGTTTCGAAAGCAGAGGCAGACCTGTTGAAAAAAAGAGTCAGCCAGAATAAAAACAAATCTTCTGTCTTTGAACGTTACAAAGATTCGCTCTTCGTTCCGGTGGACACGCTGGAAGTAAAATACGGTTCTGTCGAAAAAATGATCGAGGACGCCGTATATTCCATCGGTAAGGACAGTCTTTCACGACCGATCATAACGGAATTCGGCATGGTGATGTTCCGACTGCTGAAACGGGAGAGTGAACCGCAAAACATAAAATTATCGCAGCCCGATAGACTGCATAAAATTGAAAATGTCGTTCGTCAACGAAGAGAAGATCGAATTGCGAAAAAAGCGTTTGCCGATGTCACTTCACCGCAGCGCGCTGAAGCAGATCCGGCGATCTTTTACATGCTTGCGGATTCTGTCGTATCCATTCTCCGTTTAGATTCCCTGTCTTATGCAACCAATCGGTCATATAAATTTCCATCATCAGCGATCAATCTTCTTGTGAAAGGATTTGCGAGTGACCTGACGAAATCCTTCATTACGATCGCATCGGGAAATATGACCTTGAGTGATGTTCTGGAGGGATTGCGTAACAACAATATTCTGTTCCCATCTTTGAATCCCGAACATATCAGGATCGTTCTGAATAATAATATTAAAACGGTGATCCAGAATGAGCTCCTTTCGCGTGAGGGACTCAGGCAGAATCTTCACCAGTCGAAGCAGGTCCGCCACGATCTTGCCGTATGGATGGACAGCCGAAAGAACTGGCTCCTTTCCCGGGCGATCATGGATACCGTTGTTGTGACTGATGCGGAGATTGAATCAGAATATCTTGTGCACTCCCAGCTTTACGGTGCAGTTCTTGCCGTAAAACTGAAGGAGATCCTGGTTGACAGTATTGCGCAGTCAATGCAGATACGCAAGCGTCTTGCGAACGGAGAATCATTTGCTTTGCTTGCAAAACAATTTTCCAAAAGAAAAGAGTGGGCATCCAATGGAGGTGAATCCCCTTGGTTCATCATCACCGAACAGGGAACATTGGGTCAGTACGCTGCCGTTGCGGATACCGGACAGATCATCGGTCCTAAACCGGTGAACGGCGGATACACGCTCTTCAGTGTCATCGGAAAGAAGATCATCGATGATTCTGTGCATTCAAATTTTATGCAGAAGAAGAGCAATGTTGCACAAAAACTGATTTCACAGAAACAGCAGTCAGCATTGAATATATATATTGGAACTTTGGCGAAAAAATATAATGTTACTATAACTGAAACAGCGCTGAAGGAAGTGAAGACCGCCACAACGAACATGGTCACATGGCGCAACATCGGTTTTGGCGGACGCATTCCGGCGGTGCCGCAGATGTTCCGCCAGGCTGCGTGGGTGGATGAGTGGAAAAAACAGAGTCAATTGAATCAATAAACAGTATATCATATAAAGGATGATTGAATGAGTTCGTTGAATAGTGAAAATATCTTGGATGCACTTCGTGCGGTACGCGATCCGGATCTGAATCGAAATATCGTGGAGCTGAATTTTGTGAAAGACATCAAGATCGATGGGAAGAATGTCAGTTTCTCCATTGAATTAACAACACCCGCCTGTCCTGTGAAAGATGAGATGAAAGCACAGGCAGAGCAGATCGTGAAACAGACCATTCCTGAGATCGACCAGCTGAATGTAACGATGACGGCGAGCGTCTCGAAACGGTTGAATATGCAGGTAACGCCGGTGTTGACAGGTGTAAAGAATACCATCGCTGTCGCGAGCGGTAAAGGGGGCGTCGGAAAATCCACCGTGGCGGTGAATCTTGCTGTAGCGTTAGCGCGCGAAGGAGCTCGTGTGGGCTTGATCGACTGTGATATCTACGGACCGAGCATTCCGTTGATGTTCAACATCAATGAGAAACCGCAAATGCATAATCAAAAACTGGTGCCGTTGGAAAAATACGGTGTGAAAGTGATGTCGATCGGATTCCTGATCGATTCCACGCAAGCAGTAATCTGGCGCGGACCGATGGCAAGCGGTGCCGTGAAGCAGTTCATGACTGATGTGGATTGGGGTGAACTGGATTATCTCGTATTCGATCTTCCTCCAGGAACCGGTGATATTCAATTGACCATCGTACAGCAGATCCCACTGACAGGTGCAGTGATCGTTACGACGCCGCAGGAGATGTCGCTGGCCGATGCACGCCGCGGTATGGCGATGTTCCAAAAAGTGAATGTGCCGATTCTTGGTGTGGTGGAGAATATGAGTTACTTTATCAGTGCGGGCGGTGAGCGAGAGAATATCTTTGATACCGGCGGCGGAAAGAAAGTTGCTGAACAGTTCAAAGTCCCGTTCATCGGAGAGATACCCATCTACACGAAGATCCGCGCGGGCGGCGATTCCGGAAGACCAATCACCGATTCCGAGCCGCAGAGCGAACCGGCAAAGATCTTCACCGGTATTGCAAAGAATCTGGCTGCACAGATCAGTATCAGCAATTATTCAAAACAGAACGCCCCAATTGAAATTTCTCTGGGAAGCAACTAATGTATTCTGCGCCGGCGGAAACGCCGGCGTTCAATATCTCACTTTCTCTATGACCTCTATGACATCTATGACGATCACGGAAAGAGTACAGCAATCCCTCGATACTGTCCGCCCTTATCTGCAGGCGGACGGCGGTGATGTTGAATTGGTCAGGGTAACGGATGACGGTTTTGTGATGGTGAAACTGGTGGGATCGTGTTTCTCCTGCCCGATGTCCAGAATGACCCTGCGTGCAGGCGTCGAACGAAAACTGCTGAGCGATGTTCCGGAGATTCGGCGCGTGGAACAAGTGTTGAGTTGAGACTCTGGTGAACCTTGTCAATATTCAAGGTGTTACTGCTTTAATTGAACCTCGCGTACCTGCCGGTCTTTGATCTGCAG
>CAIVNT010000166.1 GCA_903907305.1 uncultured Ignavibacteriota bacterium | reverse complement strand
TCTCTGCATCCATACCGAAATCGATACCGTTCACGATCAATTGAATGATAGTGGCAACGATGCGCGAAGCACCCGGTGAACCGACGGACATGAACGGTTTTCCATCCTTCAGAATGATAGTGGGAGATATGGAACTGCGGGGTTGTTTGTTCGGCTCGATGGAATTGATGGCGGACGTTGTAGAAAAATTTGAGAGTGAACCGTTCATCATCACCCCTGCGACAGTCAGTCCTGACCCGAAAAATGTGCCGAGTGTTTGCGTTAGTGAGACAACATTGCCAAATTTATCCGCAACGGAGAGATGGGTCGTATGTCCATCCCCCTCCACCACGGGTGGTTCGGCAAACGGGACATTAACAGAAAAATATTTCTCAATATCATCATAATATAATGATGAGGATTCGATCTCTTTTCGTTCCGGTTCATCTTTGTCTTTCACGTTGACATCGGAACTCGGTGGACCGTTCTCATCACTTTCCTCTTTGACGGATTCGTCGGATTTGCTCTGTTTCTTTTTCCCCCAACTGTCGAATGGATCAGATTCCTTTTTATATGATGAGCGTTCTTCATCTACATCATCACGGTCCTGTACGGCAGACTCTTTTTTTACGGACTTCTTCGTGCGTGAAGGTGAGGCACCGTCAAATGGAAGTGGATTGCCGGTCTTTGTTTTCCGGTAATCGCTTGGTTCAGCGGTAGACATGTTGATGTCATTATACCTCAGTTCTGCATACGCTTTGGAGATGAGACCATTCGTTGGGACGTATGCGAATCTTGGATCCTGAATGAACGCTGTGCGGTCGGCATACACACGGCGCATCGTCTCTGCCATGAGATGAGTCGTATTGGCGGAACGGGAGAAATGTCCCATCTTTTTCAGATCAGCAAACTCGAGCATATTCATTGCTTGAATGATTGATGCACCCGACTGTGGTGCGCCGGCAGAGAGAATCTCATATCCGCGGTAAGTTCCCTGTACCGGTACACTGATCACTGCTTGATAATTCTTCAGGTCTTTCAATGTGATCTTGCCGCCGTTCTCAGTGACACCTTTCACGATCTCCTCTGCTACCGGGCCTTCGTAGAACCCGTTTCTTCCATGTTGTGCAATTAAACGAAGCGTATTGGCAAGTTCCGGTTGTTTCAAAATCTCGCCTTGCTGAATAGGAAAGCCTTCAGGCAGATAGATCTTTGCAGTTGAAGGATATTTTTGGAGGATCTCATTATTATCCAAAATAATGCTCGAGAGTGTCTCATCGAGCGGAAATCCTTCCTCTGCGTAACGGATTGCAGGGGCCAGAACATCGGCGAGCGGGAGCGTACCGTATTTTTCGAGAGCGGCGGTCAATCCTGCCGCAGTTCCGGGAACAAGGATCGCCTTCGCACTTTTATTATCTGTTGCCGGATTATAATCGAGTTCATTGATCTTCTCTGATGCCTGCTGATAGTAATTGATGAAGATCGATTTCTTCTCTTTCTGAAGATACACGACCATTGCGCCGCCGCCGCCGAGACCGGATCCATCCGATTCCACCACACCGATAGCGAATGCTGCTGCGACTGCTGCATCAACAGCATTTCCGCCGCGCTGGAGCATTTCCATAGCTGCTTTCGATGCAAGCGGATGTGCCGTCGTTGCCATTCCGTCCTTTCCGACGGCAACCTCGCCTTTTGAAGCGACACTGCCATTCTGTGCAATAAGAACGAATGCGGCAAGGAGTAAAGAAAAAATTAAACGCTGAAGCGATCGTGAATATCTCATAATAAATCTCAGTTATAATTTTTCTAAAGCAATACCATTATTAATGAAATTGAAAGATCATTTTGTGAATGATGCCTCGAGCGGTTTTGCAGCTTCGGCAATCTTTTCCACCAGGTCGAGACCGATCTTTTTTGCTGCAGCGATGTCTGAGAAGAAATTGTCGTCATTCCCCTGCTTCACGACGATCATATACTGCGAAGCTTCAGCACACAATTTGTTGAAATCATCGGATTGTTGTCCACGGCGAGGTTTTCCACCGATGTGCAGAACGATGATCCTCATCTTCTGCTTTTGCGCTGCGGCTATCACTTCTTTCACACGGTCCATCTCCTGTTCACGGCTGATACCGGCCGCTCCGAGTCCTTTGGAACTGAATCCCGGAACGATCATCAATGTTTTGGCATCTTTCACATCGGCGGCGGTTGCGCGATTGACCGCCTTCGCATTAAGATTGACCTTCTTGCAGAGCATTGCTGCCATCGTTACATCGGCAGATTGACCTGCTGAAGTGATGAGAATGGGCTGCTCAAATTTTTCCTTGGATTGTGAATAAAGCGGTGTTATCAATAACGCACCGAATGCGATCATGACCAATACACGAATGAATTTCATATGACTGTGCTCCTATATTAAGATAGATGAATTTTAGTATTCTATTTAAGATATTTTCCCACTCCGTCCGATACAACGGCGTTATACTCCGGAATATTCTCTATGATAGCACTGTTCTCAGGATGTGCTTCGTTATAGGATTCTACGAGACGTTTGAATCCCTGTAAATGACGTGCTACTCGCAGCGATAGAGGTTCTCCTGAAGAATCGTACGTGATGCGTACATTATCCAGTTTTGATGCTGTCTTATAGAACGGATCATTCCCTTCAACGACCAATGCTTCGCTGGTAACACCGCGAAGTCGGCCCTGACTGGGATTACTTGTTTCCATTAAAAATGCAAATGTCATTGTGGAATCTCCCCATTCGCGATGGCTGAGTCCATGGAAATTCTTCGGAGAGATCTCCAACGAATATTGCAGGTCTTCAAATTCCAGGTTCAGCACGGCATTCGCAGCGATATCACTTCCTTTCTCATGCGTGATAATGGCATTGATGATCATCACTTCCGGCGCCGCTTCATGAAGATCGAATGCGACATCGACATTCTCTTTTTTTATCAGCTGAACGATCGCAAATCCGTTCCGTTCCATGAATGAACCATCAACTCTGCCGGGATAGGAACGATTGAGGTTCCGGCTTTCCATGCCGGATAATTGCTGTCCGGATGGATAATGACGATACACAAGCGGGTCCGGCCATTGATGAAGAGGATTTCCACCGCGTGCACCGTAACGGAAAGTTCTCGGTCCGCTTTGTGTGTTGATAGTAAAATGAGTCGGACAAGCTTCAAGCGGGTCGGTCGCCGTAAAACCGCTGGCGCAGGATTGCGGGATGACAATCAACCTTCCTTTAGTAACCTGAGCATTCTCAACGAGAACTGCGGCAGCAATGAATCCAGCCGGTTCATTCGGGTGAGTACCGCCAAGAAGAATCACTGTTGCACCGGGATTGCCG
Organism: uncultured Ignavibacteriota bacterium; assembly: GCA_903907305.1. GTDB lineage: Bacteria > Bacteroidota > Ignavibacteria > UBA10030 > UBA8401 > UBA8401. The sequence goes on along the minus strand of CAIVNT010000166.1, from coordinate 4,525 downwards.
CTGTTGAAATAATAAACCTTTGTATCACCGTACGTACCTTTAATTTCAGGAAGGTAATCGCTTAGCATTCCTGTCGTCGTTACAAATTGCGATGGGTGTAAAATGTCCGCATCCCGCATGGAAAGAAAATCCTTCGATGCGATAGCGGAAAGAATCCCCCCGGCCAGAAGAAAGACTACGGCTATGTAATGATGTTTCTCCATATTATTTTATCTGAAAGATACGCAAGAGCAAAGGAATAAGGATAATGACCATAGCAAGTTGATTCCGCCAGCTCTTCTCCCGGAATAATTCCGTCAGGATAATTGACGCGACCAATGCTGCGATGATGATATAGGTATAGAAAAGCATCTTTCCTCCTATTGTAAAAATGAACCGATATCCGCCGCGTACACTATTGTCAGGATACTGAACAAAAGTGCAATGATGATCGGTATGACTGCAGCTCTCAAGATGGTAAAGTGATTTTTGATGCCAAGGATCTGTGCGGCGAACACGCACAACAGAGATGGCGGCGGCATAAGATCGCCAAGTCCGGCAATAAGGGAAAGTGCCGATGTTACAACGATCTCATTCCTTCCCAGAAAGACAAAAAGGATCGGCACACCGATGACGGACGATGCTGCATACGCTGAACCCATTGCCGGCATGATGAGTGCAATTCCCGGATACAATAATTCCGGGGGCAACTGAAGTGCACTCAAGGCAAGATATCCGCGAACGCCGGTCAAAGTCATCACCTGTACAAACATTCCGACACCGACGAGTATACCGAGGACCGGAAGCGATTCACGGATCGCACTCCTCGAAACTTTCACCGCATCGACTTTTTCGCCGGTCTTCAATCCAACGACTGCACCGATCATAAAGATGAGCGGAATACCGAAGTCGGGAATACCATCCGGTGCAAACCGAACGCCGATCATCAAACCGACAACGATGAAGATCGGAATGAACAGTTTAATGCCATGTTTATCGTAGACAGACTGCGGCAGTTTACCAAGGACCTCGTTCACGTCGATCTTCTTGATGAAACGGAAGCGATAATATAGTGCTGTGACTATCGCCAAAGGAAATGTCAAAAAAATGAGCGGTTTCTCGAAACCAACATACGGCATATCCACGCCGCCGCCAATGATCATCACCGGGATGTTGATGGGCGGAGCGATCATTCCCAATACAGCCATCACTGCAATGAACGCGCCGACTGAGACTGCCGGCATTCCCATCCCGATGAGTGCGGGAGCAACAAGTGCTCCTGTCGTGAGGATACATGCAGAGGATAATCCGGTGAGCATCCCCGGAAACATCACGAAGAAAGCGACCAGAATCATCAGCAGTGATGGTGAACGATAGAGTGATTTGATCATTCCATAACTGATGGTACCGAGTGCTCCCGTCGCTTCGACGACTTTCATAAATATCATCGCCGTTGAGATGATCAGTACTGCATCGAGATATCCGAATGTTCCTTCGATCAGATGGCGGACAGGTATTCCATGTCCTCCCACCAACGCGCCGATGAAAGAAGCAGCAGCCATAGCAACGCCGGACGGAAGTTTCAACCAGAAGACGCCGCCGGCAAAGACGATAAGCATAGAAAATAATATGATCAATTCAATCGGCATAGGATTATTTCATTAAGATCATCTTAGAAGTGATCATGGAAGAACCAAAACGTAACCGGATGAAATACATCCCGCTCGGCAATAATGATGCATCGAAGATCACCTGATGCAGTGTTCCGGCTTCTGCCTGTCCGTTGAATAATTCCGCAACGGACTGACCTAATTCGTTATACACACAGGCCAGTGCGTTTCCATTTCGCGGGACGGTGAATTGGATAGTTGTCGAAGGATTGAACGGATTGGGATAATTTGGTAAGAGCCGTAATTCATGCGGCACAGATCCTACAGCAACGGAGATTTCGAATGAATACTTCACCCCTCCGTTCACGTCAATTTGCTTCAATCGATAATGGACGATTCCTCCGGAATTGAGTTTGTCCATAAACTCATAATGATGACTCTCCTGCGAAGTTCCGTAACCTTTTACCGTTCCTGCTGAAAGCCATTGTGCATTATTGTTTCGTTCTATTTCAAATCCGATATTTCCGTTTTCCGATGCTGTCGTCCACCGTAAGTTCACAGATAAATTCTTTGCAGTTCCGAAAAATTCCAAAAGTTCTACAGGCATCGGATTGTCCGCTGATGAACCGATTGCAAATTCCGAAAAACCGCTCATGCCCGATCTCCGCACCGTCGGTGCATTGTTCGTACCGACACCAACTGCGTGCGAACCGTTCAACGTCCAGTTCCCTGCAGTCTGTCGCTTTATGATTCGGAGTGTCGATTTATCGGAAACCCCGACGAGACCGGATGACGATAAAGCCACAGAATAGGTACCGCCGGTCAATCCGTTAGCAGCGGTGATCGTCCAATATCCATCTTCACTGATGTTGACAATGGATGTTCCTGCATCATTCAGAGGCATTCCGCCTGTAGCAGGGACAACGTTCGTGAATTGTGCGGTCAATGTACCTCCCGTCGACGGAGAAGTCGTAAAACTGATCGCAGCGGGACGGAATTTTATCAGAGTTCCGATCGGAAACAATGTTGAATCTGTCGTTGAAGCAGCAAACCAGCGTTGAAGTTTCCCGATGATCACACCTGCACCGGATATCAGTGTCCCCCGATTTGCAGTGGATATTCCGAGTGATAGAGTGTTCGTTCCTGTACTGATCGTGTCATTGCTGAGACGAAGGACATTTTGGACGGAAAGAGTTTGATTCGATGAAGCCAACGTTAAAGTACCATCGGTGATCTCCAGCGAATCAGAGACGGTACGTGCGGTAGCAAGAGTCCAGGATTTTATTCCTTCTGCGGCAATACAGAGTGAGGAATAATTCATATCCTTGATAGTTTGAGCAGATGTTCCAGTATAAATCACTTTCCCGTTGTTCGTGAATGAAAACGTCGGGAATGCATTTGTCGGATCAGCATTGACGATGTATCGTCCTCCCTGCTGCAGGTTCACCGTACCGGTTGTCGATTCCCAAAAAAGTGCTGTGCTCTGCACTTCCACTTCACCACCGGATTTGACTGTGATTGTGCCGGGATTGAAATTCTCCATAGAACTGTTACTGAAACTTGCCAGGACAAGTCGTCCGCCGGATTCTACATCGATACCGCCGAAATTGAGTCCGTTCGATGATGTTGACCTCATGGTCGCAGTTCCGTAGATCAATCCTTTGCCGATACGTTTCGCTTCCAATGTCGTATTCGAGGCGCGGCGGATGTGAGATGTTCCGCCGGCAAGATTGAATGTCCCGCCGGAACGGACGATGAGAGTGAATGACGTTGCCGAGCCCGCTGCATTTCGCGATTCAATATCATCGGTCGTGGCTAATTCAAATGTTCCGTTGAGGATATCGAGCGTATCTCCGATGCCGAAACGCATATTTGTTCCATCCGTTGTGACCTTTCCTGCACTCTTGTCCACTTTAATGTAGTTGAACGAAGTGGAGAATCCGGTCGTGCTCCATTGATGCATCACTTGCGTTGAGCTTCCCTTGAAGAATAGTTTGCTGTTCGCAGCCATTGAGGATACGGCGTTATGTGTTACATCGAATAGCGTGATATCACCGTACACATTCAAAGAGCTACCTGCACTGAATGAAAATTTCGATGTCGCTGAACCGAACGAGACTGAACGGCATTCCGCAATGGATGAATTGACCGTTACCGTTACTCCTGAATTCAGAATAATGTTATTGAGTGATGTCGGCATCGAAGCGGATCCAGCACCGCCCCCCGATGTTGCCGCCCAGATGGAAGAGTTCCAATTTCCGGAAGTTACCGCATAGCGGGTTCCCAATGATGATTGACCCACCGAAAGCGAATATCCATTGATATCGGTCAGACGCACGGAATCGATCGTACCAGTTTCACTGTCTTTTGTCCATATGCGCGTCCGCTGCACCGTTGAATCCTGTATGAATTGATCGGGATCGATCAACATCTGATTATAATTCGGGTTATCGTTATTCGCCGGATCTATACCGGTCCTGGAATTATAACCGACGCTCCTCGTTGCAAGAGAACCATAGATCGTTATTTGATCGATATCGATCTCCGAATCAGGGACTGTGAATTCGACAGCGGAAGAATCATTCCGGGTTGAGAAGCTGATGAAATATCCATTCGAGTTGGAATATGGAAGGATCTCCACAGGATTATTCGCTTTGTCCTTATCAATGGATGTGCCTGACAGATTTTTGTAAAATTCAAAATGACAATGGATGGTAATGATCCCAACGCCCGATCGCCCCATAAACCCGATCGTATCCTCTGTCGAGACCGTATCGCCGACGTGCAGAGCGGTGTTGAACGCATTCATATGAAGATAGGCATTGTGCCGGGGCTGACCGCCGGATGAATCGATCCGCACGAGGATCCAGTTCCCGTTGCGCGAAAGACCTGAGGATGCCGTGATGGTCGTATCTTCCCTTCGGACGATAACACCG
>CAIVNT010000165.1 GCA_903907305.1 uncultured Ignavibacteriota bacterium | reverse complement strand
AGAGCTCTTCGAGTTCATGAGGAGGGATAGCTTTGAATGATCTTGTGATAGGTTTCAGGGTAAGGATCTTGTTCAAATGGAACTGTTTGATGATGCCGTTGTGCAATGCCAGAAGACGATAGAATCCTTCACTTTGGAAGATCAGCAACGGTCCGATCTCTCGTCCTTTCTCGATATCATCTTTTTCCTTTTCGTAATCGATCATCACCATTTTGCGCTGCTCAATACTCCGTTGTAATTGCACGATGTCGTGGAGTGAACGGATCTTTTTCTTCTTCACCATGAACGACGTTGTCTTATCGATCGCATTTTGCGAATAACAGATCCCTACATATTGCAGCACCAGTTCAGTGATGATCTTATTGTCGATGGGAGTGCCGAAACAGACACCGCGTGATTTTTCCGAATGTATATCTATTCCGGCGGACCGGAGTTCCTGAAGATCCCGCTTGATGGTCAGATCTTCACAATCAAACAGATCCGCAAGATCTGCAGTATGGTATGTTCTGTCGGCATCGCTCACTAATCCGATGATCTCGATCTGTCGTTTGATCTTTGTTTGAAGGTCCAGCATGGTCGTATCCTTATAAGTTGCGCACGGGTAAAATATAAACTCTATTCCGTCTTTGAACAAGGAAATAAGAGAGTATCCAATAGTATCGTTACCACGAAGACACAAAGGCACAAATGTTGGAAAGATAGAGACACGAAATGCTCTGTTATTCTTGGTGAGAGTATTAATTGCCACAAAGACACACAGGCACAAATGATGGGAAAAATAGAATCACGAAATGCGCTTCTAATCTTGAAAAAAATTATCAATGCCACGAAAGCACAAAGACAAATGATGGGAAAAATAGAAACACAAAGTTACTTTTTGTGGGATTTTGTGTCTTCGTGCCTTTGTGGCGAGAAGAATGATATACGTTTATAAGAACCCTGCCACGAAGTCACCAAGGCACAAATAATGGGAAAAATAGAAACATGAAAAATACTTTAGAGGTAGTAAGAGATCAAGATTAGTATCAAAGAATGATACGCTTGAAAGGGGTGTGTCGCATTATCTTGTATGCGTAATCAATGACACCAGTCCATCATTCAAGGAGCTTCCCATGATCATCCAACCGCTTTCGTTCCAGACCGCAGGACCGCTTGGCGTTCTGCAATTTGCTACATCCGATCAGAATTCGTTCAAATTCTCACCTGTTGACATCGGCATCAAAAAAGGGACCGTTCAGGTAAAAGAGACCAGCGAAGCGGGAAGTGTCAACTCGCTGATCGTGCTGAATACCTCAGACTTCTTTGTCTTTTTAATGGACGGCGACATTCTTGCCGGCGCTAAACAGAACCGCGTATTGAACACATCGGTGCTGTTGGCTCCTCAATCCAAAACACTCATCCCGGTCAGCTGTGTTGAAGCGGGGCGGTGGCAGTCCGTCTCCAGTCAATTCTCATCCACGGATTATGCAGCTCCTTCCAAAATGCGGAAGATGAAATCGGAGAATGTCTCTTCCAATCTGAAAGAGTCCCGCGGATTCGATGCGAATCAAGGGGAAGTATGGGGTTCGGTCCGGGACTATTCCGCAAACTTTATGGTAAGTTCACCCACGTCGAATTATTCCGATGTCTTCGAAGCAACGAGACACGAACGGGAGAAAACATTCGAAAATATAATTGCCGATCCGAAAGCGAACGGAGTGATGTTCTTCCAGGATAAAACGATCATGAATGTGGACATCTTCGGTTCATTGAAGATCTACGGACACTACTTTCCGAAACTGCTGCGTGGAGTCTCTATGGAAATGTTCGGCAAGAAAGCTTCAAAAGAATCGTTGACGGAAGCGCAGGCGAAGTACGACAGCGTGGAATTCCTGGACGGCTGGAGTGCCGCCGAAAAACAACGCCATCCTGGGGTTGGACTGGGAACGGAACATCGTGTGGTGAATGAACTCTATTCCGGTATGGAATTGGAATACAACGAACACAAAATTCACTCCAGTATCTTCAACGCAACAACAATGAAACGATCATGACACATCTTGCATTTGCAAACGGCGAAGTGATCGCCTCCAAAGAGGTCGGCATCCTCACAAAGTTTCTTAATGACAGGACCGTGCAACGGATCGATACACCTTCGGACAGGGTCTGTTTCGGATTGGACAGGAACAGACCGGTGATACGGATAGCGAATGGAGCGATCCACGAATATCCGGTCCGGCAGTCCATGGTGGAGAAACTTCTGCGGTGGCATCATCTGGACCGATGGATGCTGAAAAATGCATCCAATGAGACAACGATTTCATTCCTGAATGACCTGCTGCTTTCCATCAAAAGTTCGAATGTGCGGATCTATCTGGAAAACGGAGAGGCAAAGACCATCACGAGCAGCCGGTATACGGAATTTTCCGACGATGCTGTTCTGAAGGCATGTGAGAACTTTGACATCGGTAAAGTATCACGGACGGATAAGGTCTTACGTATCGACAGTGAAGTGTTAACAAGATCTGAACCTGTTGTTGGGGATGAATGCGGATTCGGATTCACTATCTTCAATTCCGAGACGGGATTCCATTCCCTGCAGATATCCCATTACATCTTACGGTATGTCTGTTCCAATGGATTGATCATAAGGATCCCAGCAAAGGATGAGAAGCAGAACTATCGGATCCATTACAATTTCACTCCCAATGATCTGAAAAGATTCCTGGACGAGCAGATCGAAAACATCAAGAAAACTCAAATGGAAGTCGCGCAAAAGCTCAAGCAGTCCGCCGAGAAAGCTCTGACTCAGGAAGCGCGGAAGAAAGCACTGGCGCTGCTGCGGAAGATCAAAGGGGATAACGACATGATGAAAGAAGAGGTGGACAGAGCATCCACCGAATGGGAACTGGTAAATATCGTGACGGCGCATGCCAGAGAACAACCGGTCGATATTCGATTGATGCTGGAGCAGTCGGCGGGAAGATTATTGAACTAAAAAAAAGGCGCGTCTGATGATATCTGACAAGATCAATCAAATCACAATCACAGCGGCTGTTCGTCAATATGGGGATGACGAACCAACGATTAGTGCTGATATAGAGATCGACGGAACGTTCACAGTAGGGAATACACCTTCGGGACTTGCCGTAGATCTGTATGAATTGTTCAAAAGTACAAAGCGGAACGGAAGATATTTCATTCTTACGTGCAGTTGCGGCATGCCTGACTGTGCCGGGATCGAACAGGGAATAACAGTACGGCATCACCGGGATGAAGTGCGATGGATGATCAAAGATCGAGGACTGGTCAATAACGCACCAGTGCATTTCACATTTGACAGTGCATTGTATAAAAGAGAGGTCCGAAATGCCCTTCAGCAAATGATCGACATAAAAGAACTCCATCCGTCGTTCGAGATCACACCGCAACTGATGACCGGTGAAATAATATGGCAACGTGCATTACGAATGAAGAATAAACCTCTCAAAAAGGAAGGAATATGATACCATATAACGAGACCGGGAATCAAATGATGGACGAGAAACAAACGGAGCGGGCTATCCTTGAATATAAGGTAGCCATTGTTCTTGATCCGTCGAATGTACGTAACTATGAACAATTGAGTTTGGCGTATGATGAAGCAGGAGATCCCGAAAATGCACTTTTCATTCGTTCTGTGATCCTTGGGCTGACGCCAAAAGATTCCGGTGATTACTACTTCAACCTTTACAACAGGGCCTTAACTCGGTATGAAATATATGACTACTTTGGTGCACTGGCTGATATGAACGAGGTCATATCAATAGATCCTAAAGAGCCGTTGGCGTATGTGCACCGCGCAGAGATCGAGATTGATGCAGAGTTATATAATGAAGCATTGGAAGATATTGAGGTCTACCTGAAAGGGTCAGGAGAGGATGGGAGAGGGCTTTATCTCAGAGGACTGGCAAGAATTCATTCCGGCATTCCGGAACTTTATGAACCCGGAGTGCTGGACCTGCTAAGCGCCGCAGAACAAGGATATGAACGAGCATCCGAAACACCGAAAGATCTTTGATATGACGGTTCATCAAAAATAATTACCAATGATCAAACCATTGAAGGATTAATGAATGCATACAACGACCAACTCTGACATACACAAACTGCTTCATTCTCTGAACTTTGCCGCAATGAAACACAACGATCAGCGGCGAAAGGACAAGGACAAGTCTCCCTATGTCAATCATCTGATCGGCGTGGCTGAAATACTTTCCCGTTTTGGTGAAAATGATATCATCATACTTCAAGCGGCGGTCTTACACGACATCCTTGAAGATACACAGACAACAGGAGAGGAATTGGAATCTGCTTTCGGAAAAGAAATCACCGGAATTGTTCAGGAAGTATCGGATGATAAGTCAGTGGAGAAAGAGGAACGGAAGCGTCTTCAGGTTGAACACGCGCCATTCATCAGCAAGAAGGCAAAACTTATCAAACTTGCCGATAAGATCATGAACGTTACTGATGTGGGACAAAATCCGCCCGCCGACTGGGATACGAACCGCAGAGAGAAATACTTTGACTGGGCAGATAGTGTTGTGTTGGGACTGCGAGGCCATAATCGGGAGATGGAAAATCTTTATGATACACAGGTCAGCGAAGGAAGAAAACGGATATTAAAACAACGAAAAAATTAATAAATCATTTTACATCAGTAGTGTCCGGTCATCGGACCTGAGAATCGGTGTAACCATTTGAAATATCTAGAGTTATAAAGAAATTATGTTGTAATCGATTTGAACTT
>CAIVNT010000164.1 GCA_903907305.1 uncultured Ignavibacteriota bacterium | reverse complement strand
TCGTCCTGCGCTAGACTGCCGGATGTTCTCGCTCAGTCTCATCGGATTCGACCCTGTCTGCTCCGCCGCAATCGAACGCGTGATCGATTCGTATGTGAAATGATCCGACATTGATAGAACACGGAAAACGCGGATCGGACGGATGTACACGGATCAATTTATATTATTTTCTTATCCGCACCATCCGTCTGATCCGTGTTCTATTATAATTGTTAATAAATTCTTACCTCCGTTCCCCGCCGTACATTTCAACTGGATTTCCATCATCACAGCAGGTATCTTTGGACTGTTTCTGACACTTCTTATGAAATACTGATCTCTATTCCAATCATATTCAAGGCTCACTGTATGAATCGTTCTATCAATGTCCTTCTTCTGCTTGCCGTATGTGTGTTCTTCCTTCCCGCACAAAAAAAGTCTGCCGCACCGCCGGAAAAACCGTCAATGCAGAATCCATTGCTTGCATCAATGAAAGCGCGAAGCATTGGTCCCGCTATCATGGGAGGCCGCGTGTCGGATATCGCATTCGATCCGAAGGATCATGCAACGTTCTATCTCACGCTTGGAACAGGCGGTGTGATGAAGAGCGACGATAACGGCGCTTCGTTCTCCGCCATCTTTGAAAAAGAAGATGTTGCGGCGGTCGGTGCAATCGCCGTTTCTCCGATGAAGAATAAATTCGTCTGGGTCGGAACCGGCGAAGCGAATGACAGGAACAGTACCAGTTGGGGCAACGGCGTGTATCTGTCGTCGGACGGCGGCGGTTCATGGAAGAATGTCGGACTGAAAGAAAGCAAAGCCATCGCACGCATCGTTCTTCATCCGCGCGACACGAATACCGCATACGCCGCTGCAATGGGTGACCTGTGGAATCTCGGCGGTGAACGCGGTCTCTACAAAACGACCGACGCCGGAAAATCGTGGCAACTCGTCCTCGGCGCACCGGCACCGAACAATACCAAGGTCGGCTGCGGCGACGTGATGATCGATACGACGAATCCGAATATTATTTATGCTGCACTCTATGCACGGCAACGGACTCCCTGGTCGTTCACCTACGGTCCTTCACTGACGGACGGGAAAGATGCCGGCGGTATCTTCAAATCCACGGATGCGGGCGCAACATGGAAGAAATTGGAGAACGGTCTGCCCAAATTGACGGGACGCATCGGTCTCTCTATCTATCAGAAGAATCCGGACTTCCTTTACGCCGTTGTGCAGAGCGATGAAGGAGGCACAAGCAACATTGATGATGTCAAAAGTAAAAACGGCGGTGTCTTCATGTCATCCAATGCAGGCGACTCATGGACGCGTGTGAATCCGCTGAATCCGCGCCCCTTCTATTTCAGTCAGATCCGCATCGATCCGTCCGATTCGTCACACATTTATATTCTTGGCTTTATGCTTCATGTTTCTTTGGACGGCGGTAAAACATTCCGCGAAGATTATTTCAAAGGGGTCCACGCCGATTGCCACGCGCTCGCATTTGATCCGTTCAATCCGAAACATATTCTTCTCGGAACGGACGGCGGCATCTACGCCAGCCATGCAGCAGGAAAGAATTGGGACCATCTGAATCGTTTTGCCGGCGGAGAATTTTACCGCATAGCGGTGGACATGAGCACGCCGTACCGCATCGCCGGCGGACTGCAGGATAATCTGAATTGGGTAGGACCGAGCCGCACATACACGAAAGAGGGAATCCTGAATTATGACTGGACGAATCTCGACGGCGGTGACGGATTCTACATCGTCTTCGATCCCGATTCATCGAACATCATCTACGCCGAATCGCAGCAGGGATTTGTCCATCGAATGAATCTTGCGAACGGTGAGGTGAAAGGACTTCGTCCCGAACCGACCGAAGGACAGGCGGCGTTCCGCTTCCACTGGAATTCACCGCTCATTCCAAGCAAACACTCCAAAGGAGTGATGTATCTCGGCGGGAACCGCGTGTTCAAATTCTGGGAGCGCGGCGAGAAATGGAAAGTGATCAGTCCTGATCTCTCCGGTCAGGATCCGAAGAAGATCCTCACCACCGGTAGCGGTGCAGAAAATCATGCCGTTGTTTTCGCACTTTCCGAATCGCCGCTGAAAGCGGGAATGCTCTGGGCGGGAACGGATGATGGTAAATTATGGATCACTGAGAACGAAGGTGATTCGTGGACCGATCTGTCGGACAATCTTCCCAAGAATGTGAAAGGATTGTGGATCAGCCGCATTGAAGCTTCCCATTTTGATCCGAAAACAGCATATATCGCTATTGACGGACACCGTTCCAATATTTTTTCTCCGCTCGCATTCAAAACAACAGACGGAGGAAAGACGTGGACCTCCATCGCGGGAAATCTTCCTGTCGATGGGCCGGTAAAAGTAGTACGTGAAGATCTTGTCAATCCGAATCTGCTCTTTGCCGGAACGGAATTCCATCTCTACGTCAGCACGAATCTCGGCGAACAATGGAACACACTCGCCGATCTCCCCACCGTCGCCGTGGATGACATCGTCATTCATCAGCGAGAGAACGATCTCGTCGTTGCAACGCATGGACGGAGTATCTATGTGATCGATGATATCCATCCACTGCAGGAATTCGTCGACAGTATCCGCGCGAATGATCTCTATGTCTTCAAACCCCGCGCTGCGTTCGGACGGAATCTGCTCCCCGGCTTCAGCGATAACAACGGCACCACCGTGTTTCGAGGCGCGAACCCGCCGGAAGGCGCATATATCAATTATTATCTTAAAGAATATAAAGGCGACGCTGTCTCAATCAGTGTTTCTGATACATCCGGGCATACAGTCGCAAATCTTACTGGACCGAACAATCCCGGTATCAACCGGGTCGTATGGGATCTGAAGATCACCGCAGACCTTTTGAACAGTTACGGCGGTCAGGGACAGGTCTTTGTAAAACCCGGGATCTACAATGTGAATGTCTCCTCGGGAAAACTGAAACACTCGCAAAAACTGAAAGTGGATATTGCGACGGGGATCGAAACACGATGAGTTTTGAATAAGCTGGTATTTCCTCGGTAAGCAATAGTTCTTAAATGATTTAGGTAAGCACATTCTGTAGTTTTCTACCACCCCTTCTTTTCCCAATGCCGTCAGGTTAGCAACTGTTCATGCTGAGCAAGTGTCGCAATCCATAATATCATCCTTCGGTGCGTCCCGATTAAACAACAAATCGGGACT
>CAIVNT010000163.1 GCA_903907305.1 uncultured Ignavibacteriota bacterium | reverse complement strand
ACGCAGAGGTCGGACGGAAGACCAGATAAAAATAGTCAAAGATTTTTCAGATTCTTCTCCATTCGCGAAACATTTCTTTCTATCTTAATGTTAGAATAAATGACATCAAAACAATCTAAAGGATTACCATGAAGAACAAGATTCTCATGATTATTGCCATAACAGCAGTGTTTACATTAAGCTCTGCACAGGAGAAAAAAGTAATGACAGAATCACCGATCTATAATTTTACAATGAAAACCCTTGAAGGGAAGGATAAATCTCTTAGTGATTACAAAGGGAAAGTTGTGATGGTAGTGAATACTGCCTCATTCTGCGGCTATACACCACAATACAAAGATCTTGAAACGCTCTATAAACAATACAAAGATAAAGGATTCATCATTATCGGATTTCCCGCGAACAATTTCGGCAAGCAGGAGCCTGGCACGGATAAGGATATCGCTGTTTTTTGTGAACGGAATTACGGTGTATCTTTCCCAATGTTCAGTAAGATCAGTGTAAAAGGTGACGATATTCATCCGCTCTATAAATATCTTACCACGGGCACCCAATTCAAAGAAGAGATCGCCTGGAATTTTACAAAATTCCTTGTTGATAAATACGGGAATGTTGTTGCAAAATTTCCATCAAAAGTGAAGCCGACGGAAAAAGAAATCACTGCAAAAGTGGACGAATTGCTGGCAGGAAAATAGATCTCTCCTCAGCGATTACGGCACATCTCACAATAAAAGGAAACCAAGAAAACGGTTTCCTTTTTTGTTATATTAATCATATATGCTGAAGATTGTTGACATACAGACAAAAAAAATCGCATTGGTGAGAACCACGGCGAGCCGTTCCGGAAATGCGGCAATGGAAAAAGTGGTCGCTGCCATTCTTCGTCGTGTAGAAAAAGAAGGAGATGCTGCGCTCCGGTTCTTCTCCAATAAATTTGACGGTGCAAAGCTTCTCTCCATTTCCGTCTCAACGGATGAAATTGCCTACGCCCGAAAACATACGGATAGAAAGTTCGTTGCCATTATTAAGCAGGCAGCGGAGAATATCAAACGATTCCACATCGCACAGATTCGAAAACCTTTTTCGCTACAGGCAGAGAATAATTCCCGCCTGCGTCAGTTGTATCGTCCGATCGAAAGAGTCGGAGTGTATGTGCCCGGAGGGAAAGCGGCATATCCTTCCACCGTGCTGATGAATGTCATCCCGGCACAGGTTGCGGGAGTTCGCGAGATCCATCTCGTTTCTCCGCCGGATAAGAATGGGAATGTCCACCAGGATGTTCTTGTGGCGGCATCTCTTCTGGGTATTAAACGGATCTATCGTGTAGGTGGGGCTCAGGCAGTTGCTGCTCTGGCGTACGGCACAGAAACGATCCCGGCTGTTGATAAGATCGTCGGTCCCGGAAATATCTTTGTCGCCATGGCAAAAAAAATGGTGTACGGTACAGTCGGCATCGACAGCTTTGCGGGTCCAAGTGAAGTTGTGATCCTTGCCGATAATTCGGCAAATCCGACATTTGTCGCATCCGATCTTCTGGCTCAGGCTGAGCATGATGAACGCGCTGTTCCGATCCTCGTTACACCGAGCCGTTCACTTGCGGTAAAGGTAAATAACGAAGTTGGACGATTGTTGAATCAACTCCCGAGGAGAAAAATCCTTGAAATATCACTTCGTAATCAAGGAAGGATCTATCTTGTTTCTTCTCTCCAGCAGGGAATTGAAGTTACCAATATGCTCGCGCCGGAACATCTTGAGATCATTACGACGAAAGATGAGGATGTGTTGAAGAAGATCAAACATGCCGGATCGATCTTTCTGGGAAATTACTCCCCCGTGGCAATCGGCGATTATTTTGCCGGACCGAATCACGTGCTTCCGACCGAAGGGACCTCGCGATTCTCTTCCCCGTTATCGGTGGATGATTTTATTAAAAAATCGAGTGTTATCAATTATTCCCGCTCAAGAATGGAAGATGTTGCAGATGATGTTGCACTGTTTGCTGAACGGGAAGGGCTAACAGCACACGCGTTGTCTTTGCGTCTGAGAAAACATTCACCATAATAGAATATGTCATTCCTAAAACATATCAAATCATCCGTTCAGCAGCTTGAAGCGTATTCGGTGAAAAGTAAGCCGTTGTCACCGGGCCTGATCAAACTGAATCAGAATGAGAATCCATTCGACCTGCCGGAAGAATTCAAACGTGAACTCGTTGAAGAATTGCTCCGCCAGCCATGGAACCGTTATCCCGATGTTTTTCCATCACAACTGATAGAGTCATTATCCGTTCATTTGAATGTCCCGATGGAGAGCATCATTGCTGCCAACGGTTCGAATGAACTGATGTATTCAATCCTAATGGCGATTGTTTCCAAAGGGACAAAAGTTCTTATTCCCGTACCGACATTCTTTCTATACGAAAAGATCGTAAAAGTTCTTGAAGGGGATCTGATCGAAGTATCTGCGCGGCTCGATCTGTCATTCGATGTCGAAGCCATTATTCGGACGGCGCAGGATCAGAAACCATCACTCATCATTCTGAATTCACCGAATAGCCCAACCGGACAAATGTTATCAAAGAGCAATGTCGAACGAATAATACGTGAGACGGAAGCGATTGTCCTTGTCGATGAGGCATATATAGAATTTGCGGATGAGCCTTCCGTCCTTTCGATGATTCAAACATATGACCGTCTCATAATCCTTCGGACATTCTCAAAGGCATTTTCTTTGGCCGGATTGCGGATTGGATATCTCATCGCGCAACCCGCGTTGTGTGTTGAACTT
>CAIVNT010000162.1 GCA_903907305.1 uncultured Ignavibacteriota bacterium | reverse complement strand
TTGATCCCGTCCTTGGTGAGGGGGCGGTCGTCATTGGGATAGAATTTTTTTCCCCGTTCTTCGGCGATGGCGTGACGGACGATGAACAATCTCATGGCAAATGCTCACCGATGATACGCACAAAGGGTTTTTCTTTACAATGGTTCGATCTACGATCTCGTAGAGACGCGGCGCAGAAACCGTAGTCATCCTGAGCAAATCCTTCGTTCTGCGAAGGATGACTCGAAAATCTTATCTGCGCCTTGCTCACCATGACTTTTTTTTGTTCTGTGTGCCCGCAGATGCTCAGTTCTTCTGCGGAAATTCCCGCGGCGTGTGTTTAATGGACTGGATATTCCGCATCCGCGACTGGATGAGCTTCGCTTGGCTTTCAAACAGCTGTTCGCCGTCACGGGCTGCGTGCCGGGAATATGTCCCGTCTGCGTGAAGCACACGTGCTCCAACCGTATCCATGAACGGCTGTTCGAGTGATTCCTGAAATACGAACTCTGCAAGAGCCGGATCGTCGATGGGGAACATCAATTCCACGCGGCGGTCGAGATTCCTTCCCATCAGATCGGCACTGCTCAGATAGAGCTCTGATGCGCCGTTATTCATGAACCAGAAAACGCGGCTGTGTTCCAAATATCTGCCGACGACGCTGATCACGCGGATCCGTTCGCTCACCTTGGGAATTCCCGGACGGAGACAGCAGACGCCGCGGACGATCAGATCTACCGAAACACCGGCGGATGACGCGGCATAGAGATGTTCAATGATCTTTTGATCGGTCAACGAGTTCATCTTTAGGATGATGCGCGCCGGTCTTCCGTTCTTCGCATGTTCCGCTTCGCGGTCGATCATGGTTGTGATCCGTTCGCGCAGCGTGATCGGTGCGACCGCAAGTTTTGCGAATGAATCCTTCTTGGAATATCCCGTCAGGAAATTAAACACTTCCGTTGCATCATTCGTGATCTCTTCGCGGCAGGTGAAGAAACTGTAATCGGTATAGATGCGCGCGTTCACCGGATTGTAATTTCCGGTGCCGAGATGGACGTACCGTTTCAATCCGTCATTCTCTTTCCGTACGATGAGCGCCATCTTCGCGTGCGTTTTCAATCCCACCAGTCCATACACCACATGCACTCCTGCACCTTCCAATTGTTTCGCCCAGCCGATATTATTCTCTTCGTCGAAGCGCGCTTTCAATTCAACAAGCACTGCGACCTGTTTCCCGTTCTCCGCCGCTTCGATCAGGAGCGGTACGAGCGGTGATTCTTTTCCAATGCGGTACAATGTCTGTTTGATCGCGAGTACATCCGGATCGCTCACAGCGTTTTTGATGAACTGTACGACCGGTGAAAAGGAATCGTACGGATGATGAAGGAGAAGATCCCCGCGTTGAATGATGCCGAACATATCCTCCGCGCTGTCTTCGGAGAGCTGGTGTGCCGGGGAATACGGCGGATCCTTCAACTCGGGACGCGGGAGTTTCAGCAGACTCATCAGATGGTTCAGACCGAGCGGCTGTTTGATGGGATAGACGTCTTCCTTCGTCACTTCAAGATTCTCGATCAGAATATTCTTGATGCGCGTCGGCATCGTTTCCTGAACTCCCACACGTACGACGGAACCGAATCTCCGCAGCCGGATCGATTCTTCGATGGAACTGATGAGATCCTCCGCTTCGTCCTCCTGGATCTCGATATCCGCATTGCGTGTCACGCGGAACACATACGACTCTTTCACCGTCATTCCCGGGAACAACAGTGAAAGGTTCGATGCGATCAGATCCTCCAGCCAGACGAAACGGAATGTATCGACTCCGGAATGACCGTTCGGTATCTCGATCAGTCTCGGAAGAACGTCGGGGATCTTCACGCGTGCGAACCGTTCCTCACCGTTCTGCGACGTGACAACGACGGCAAGATTCACACTGAGATTTGAGATGTAGGGAAAAGGATGTCCCGGATCGAACGCCAGCGGTGTCAATACCGGAAAGATCTTCTTAGCGAACATGTCGGAGAGTTTGCTTCGGTCTTCCTGGTTCAGTTCGTTGATCTTCAGCAGGCTGATCCCCGCGCCCGAGAGTTGGGGATGCAGTTCCTTCCAGAAACAATCGCTCATCTGTTTTACCATGGATGAGACACGCTCGTGGATCGCTTTCATCTGCTGCAGCGGAACAAGTCCGTCGGGGGAATACTCCACATAGTCCGCAATGATCTGTTCCCGGATCGCGGCGACACGGATCATAAAGAATTCGTCAAGATTGGAACTGACGATCGACAGGAATTTTACCCGCTCCAGCAGAGGATGACGCTGATCGCGCGCTTCCTCAAGCACACGGTGATTGAACTCCAGCCAGCTCAATTCCCGGTTGATGAAGAGCGACGGATCGACCGGTGACGTCCCTTTGTGAAGCTGCTGAATGATCTTCCGGTTCTTTGTCCGCTGTGCGGTTGCACGTATTTTCGGTGCAGGATTCAGTTTCGTCCGTGATTCTTTGGAATTCATCATTTTCAATAATAGAAGAACATTTTAGCAGAAACAAATAAACAAATTGTTACCGAAAAAACCGATTCTGCCTCTGTTGACGATGCCTTGACGCTACGGTAAAAAAAGAGTGACCTCTCCGTAACACTCTACCAATGTAAGTAAAGTATTTTCATGCTACAATTTTGGGAGGAAGCAATGGAAACAGCCGTCATGCATCAGAACAATGTGCTTTGTTCAACATCCACATTTGAAGTAAAAATCGCCGATTCTCTTGATGAGATCGATGCCGCGCTTCGTCTTCGTTTCGAAGTATTCAATCTGGAATTGAAAGAAGGTCTGCAGTCGTCATTTGAATCAGGATTCGATTCCGATGTCTATGATACCTTCTGCGACCATCTGATCGTGAAAGAGACCGCTACCGGAAGGATCGTGGGAACATATCGGTTACTGACGCAGGAGAAAGCCGAAAAGCATATCGGTTTTTACTCGGAGAATGAGTTCGACCTGTCGGCGTTACGGTCTGTGCCCGGCCGGTTCCTAGAGCTTGGACGTTCTTGCGTTGCAAAACCGTTCCGTTCGCTTGCCGTGATCAATCTTCTGTGGACGGGCATTGCGAAATATCTTGAACTGCACAACATCACTCATCTCTTCGGCTGTGCGAGTTTTCATACGTCGGATCCGCAGGAGATCGCAGCGTCCTACGCATATCTGAAACTGTATCACAGCATGTCGGAAGGATTTGATGTTCACCCGCAGGAACACTGCCGCATGGATCTGCCGTTCCGATTTTTGACATCGCACCAGATCGAGAAAGCATTTGATTCGTTCCCTCCACTGATGAAAGGATATCTCCGTCTTGGCGCGAAGATCTGCGGCGAACCGGCATACGATAAAGAATTCGGCACGACCGATTTTCTGATCGTTCTGGAAACGGAACGCATCACCGAAAAATATAAGCGTCACTATGTGAAGTCCGCGCTGGCTGCATGAGACCTCTGTGGAAATTGTTCCTCTTTCTCGCGGCATCTCTTTTTTTCCTTTGCGTCGGTGCAGTTCTATCGGTACTGATGATCGTTACACCGAAGTTCCATCAGAGGATCACCTCCCGGCTTGTGGAGCTATGGGCGCGGACGATGCTGCGGATCCTGGAAATCACAGTTTCTGTTGCCGGTCCCGGCACGATGCGTGGAACCGGAATGATGATCGTTTCAAATCATCAAAGCTATCTTGACATTATCGTTCTGGCATCGAAAACCGCAACACTGTTTGTTGCGAAAAAAGATGTGCGATCATGGCCCCTGCTGGGATGGCTTGCTGCGATCGGAGGGACACTCTTTATCGATCGGACAGCATTCCGCGGCGCGATCGATGCGATGGAAGGGATCACTCTTGCGTTGCAGAACAATGTCAACGTGCTTTTCTTTCCGGAAGGAACATCTACCAACGGTGGGCACATCGCTCCGTTCAAGCCGTCACTCTTCCGTTCTGCCGTCAAGGCCGAATGTCCGGTCTTACCGGTAACACTTAATTATTGCACTGTTGCCGGTTCCCCGGTAAATCGTTCGAACCGCGATCTCATCTGCTGGTACGGCGCGATGACTTTTTCCGATCACTTTTGGTCGCTGCTGAATATTCGCACGATCCACGCTTCCATAACTGTTCACAATACTCTTCAGAGTTCAGCTCATCACGATCCGAAACTGCTGAGCGAGTCCGCGTTCACAGTTATTGCGAACGGATTCACCCCAATTGAGTGATTCTGTGCAATAATCCAGCCGGAAAAATCGAACATTATATTTCCGCATTCAGACAATGTTAACACTGTGTCAAGAGAATGTTACTGAATTTTAAACCATCCGTAACATCGGCGTAACACATAATTAACAGTAAAAGCGGATTTTGTATCAAAGAAATTCAAACAGAACCTATCCGAAAGCACAATAATGAAGAACACCAAAACAATATCATTCATACTTATCGTAACCACACTGATGGCAATGAGTACTGCTGCCATTTCACAGGAACAGAGCACGCTCGAAAAGATCCGGCAGCAGCAGGCGCAGACGGGAGGGACCCTTTCAGGAAAAGTAACCGACACAAAATCCGGCGATGATCTGATCGGTGCGAATGTGATGATCGTGAATACCAAACTCGGTGCTTCCACCGATATCGAGGGAAAATTCCTGATCAAAAAAATTACCGATGGAACGTATGACATCCGCATCACATTTTTGGGATACGAAACAAAATTGATCTCCGGAGTGGAAGTAAAAACCGGCGAGACAACACCGTTGAATATCAGTCTGGGTGAGGATCAGGGGATACAGCAGCAGGAAGTGGTCATCAGCGCTTCGGCGATCAAATCCGGCGAAGGAGCCATCCTCGCAGAACGGAAAAAATCTTCAACGATCGGGGATGGTATCAGTTCGGAGCAGGTGAAGAAGACACCGGATGCAACCTCGAGCGACGTCCTGAAGCGCGTAGTCGGACTTTCGATCGTGGACAATAAATTTGTCTACGTGCGCGGTGCATCGGAACGGTATAACGGTACGTCGCTGAACGGCGCTTCCGTAAGCAGTTCGGAAGTGGGAAAAAAGAGTTTTGCATTCGATATGATCCCTTCCAATCTGCTGGATAATACCGTTGTGATCAAGAGTGCAACGCCGGACCTTCCTGGGGATTTCACCGGCGGTCTCGTGCAGATGAATACACTCGATTTTCCGGAAACACGCACGGTAAAGATCGGTCTCACATCAGGATGGAATTCCGTAACGACATTCAAGGATTTCAACGGATCTCAGGGAGGCAAAACGGATTGGCTCGGCTCGGACGACGGAAAACGTGCGCTCCCCGAGATCCCTTCCAATCTGACCGATTTGGGAAAGGTCCTTCCGAACACTTGGGCACCGCAAAAATCGAAAGCTCCCATGAATTCCTCATTCAGTCTTTCGTTCGGCGACAACATTATGGCGGACGAGAACGATCCTGATGCGGGACAGTTTGGTTACATCGGCGCATTGTCGTACCGCTCCTCATTCCAGCGCAGTTATAAAGAGATCAATGCCATCGAGATCTCCCGCAATATCACCGGTACGCAGGATAATTTTTCCGTCCTCTGGGGAGGGATGCTCAATCTGAGCTATAAATTCTCCGGTCTGCATAAGATCTCTTTCAAAAATAATTTCAATCAGACCGGCGAGGATGAGATCCGCAATTTCAGCGGTCCGGACAGGAATAACAGCACCAGCAATAAATTCATTGCAACAACGTGGAGCCAGCGGAAATCGTACACGGGAATTCTTTCGGGTGAGCATCGGTTCCCCGAATTCGGCGGGTTGAGTGCGGACTGGAAGATGTCCGTTTCATCATCATCGCGCCAGGATCCTGACCGGAAGGACGTCACCTATTACCGCGATATCGATGCACCCGACAATTCACCGTATGATGCCGCCATCAATCAGCGCTCATGGGCTCATCTGAACGGGCGGACAGAGAATGCGCACGTAGATTTTTCATTGCCGGTGAGTTCCGCCAAGGTCAAGTTCGGTTCGATGATCGAGTCAAAATCCACCAATTACGAGATCCGCTTCTTCAATGTTCTCCTGAAGACGTACGACCCGGCACTTTCGCAGCTTCCGATCGAGACGATCTATTCACAGACGAACTACGGCGGAAACAAATTAAAGATGGAAGATGCGTCAAAACCGACAGATAATTATACCGGTGATCAGTCCGTGATCGCCCACTATGCGATGACCGATATTCCGTTCGACCTGTTCGACCTTTCGTTCAGGTTCACGGGCGGCGCGCGGATGGAACATTCCGTGCAGACCGTGAAGGTTCCGCGCACCTATCAAGCGGACGGACCGACGAACGATACTGAATTGAAGAATGTCGACATCCTTCCTTCCGCAAACTTTACGTATATCATGTCGGAGAATATGAATCTTCGTTTAGCTTACAGTCATACGGTGAACCGACCGGAGTTCCGCGAGATCGCTGCGTCCGGATTCTATGATTTCATCACCTATGAAGTGGTGGGAGGAAATCCGAATCTGAAGCGTTCGTATGTGCACAACTATGACATCCGGTATGAATACTTCCCCTCCGCAGGCGAAGTGCTGTCGTTCAGTTATTTCAGCAAATCGTTCTCCGGAGCTATCGAAGAGCAATTGTTCTTTACCTCTGTGCGGACCCGTTCATGGTTCAACTCCGACCACGCGACGAACACCGGATATGAGTTCGAATTTCGCAAGACGATCAACATGTTCGGCGGGTATCTGAATAATTTCTCGGTGAGCGGGAACTATACGCGCATCAATTCTGAAGTGAAATTCCCGATCGTCAGCGGCAATTCCTCGAACACCATCACCACCTACGGCACACGTCCGCTGCAGGGACAATCGCCGTATATGATGAATCTTTCGCTCTCGTTCACCGAGCCGTCGCTCGGTACGTCGGTGAATCTTCTCTACAACAAATTCGGCAAACGTCTGGATGCGGTAGGTTTCCTGACGTCGGACATCTACGAGCAGCCGCGCGAAATGGTGGACCTGAGCATCTCGCAGCCGTGGAATCTCGGCATCGAAACGAAACTGACAGTGAAGAATCTCTTAAACAAGGAACGCGTGCTGACACAGCAGGATCGCGTCTATCAGCGGATCAATACCGGCATCACGTACAGCCTGCAGTTGTCGATGACGATGTAATAATAATTTCCCAGTTCGGTAACACATCCTTTACGGTGTGGTAACATACGATGGCTATCTTGTTGAAGTAAAAATAAGATAGCCATTGTTGTTTTCTCAAATCACACTCTACATCATACATCAGGAGCATTCATGAAAAAAAATCTTACTATAGCGTCAGTTATGCTGATGCTGGTCGTCTCTTTATCGTTCGGCGCCCGCCCGACGAAGGTGATCGGCGCAGGACGCGGTCTCGCGAACTTCCGCGTTCCGTTCCACCAGACAACGAACGTAACACTCAGCAAAGATACCACCTACGTCATCACCGGCTGGTACTTCGTTGATTCCACCTATAAGATCACGATCGATGCCGGCACGCTGATCTTCGGCGATAAAGAATCAGGCGGAACACTCATCGTGAAACGGGGTGCGAAGATCATTGCGGACGGAAAACAGACCGCACCGATCGTGTTCACGAGCGAACAAGCTGTCGGCAGCCGCGCTCCCGGTGACTGGGGTGGTGTGATCATTCTCGGCGCTGCACCTACGAACCAGCCGCTCGATGCGACGATTGAAGGGGGATTCGGCACCATCCCGAATTCTGTCGCACAATTAGGCGGTTCGAATCCCGATGATTCCAGCGGAGTGTTCCGTTATGTCCGCATTGAATGGGCCGGTATCGCGTTCGCACAGGACAATGAAGTGAATGGATTGACCCTTGGTGCCATCGGTCGCAAGACCGCGATCGATCACATCCAGGTGAGCTATGCGCAGGATGATGATATCGAATATTTCGGCGGCAACCCGAACGTAAAATATATTGTGACAAACGGAAATGTTGACGATAACATGGATACCGACTGGGGCTTCTCCGGTAATCTTCAATTCGTTCTCGTAAAACGTGATTCATTGATCTTCGATGCATCTGCTTCAGGTTCTTCCAACGGATTCGAATCCGACAACATGGGTTCCGAACCGTGGAGTGTCTATCCCCGCACACAGGCAAAGATCTCCAACGCAACATACATCGGACCGATGAGCGATACGACATCCGTAGTGAACAGCCATTGGGGTCAATTGATGATGCTGCGCCGCGGCACACAGTTTAGCTGCTTCAACTCAGTGATGATCGGCTGGCCGAAAGGGATCACCATCCGTGATACGCTGACACAGCGTTCAGCTCTGCAAGATTCGCTCCGCATCCGTACGACAAGCATTCAGTCCAGATATCCTGCAGTAGCGAAGAGCATCTCCGGTACCGAAGTGAACATTCCGGAATTCGACGCGCTCGCATGGTTCAACACGGCTGGCTGGGGCAACCTCGGCGGTACACCGCGCAATTTCGGTGATGCCGGTCTTGTGAATGCCGGTGTTCCGTTCACCAATGCTGCGTTCGATCCGCGTCCGAAGGTCGGTTCGGAAGCAACGACTGCAGGGACAGCATATAAAGCGTCAGGTCTCTCATCGTATTTTGATTCAGTGTCATACCGCGGTGCATTCGATCCGTCCAAACCGATGAGCCAGCAGTGGACAGCGGGATGGACCCAGTTCAATCCCCAGAATGTCGATTATTCCAACGGTGTTCCAACCGCAGTCACACCGAACGGCGGAATTGTCCTTCCGGAAAAATTCGAACTGCAGCAGAACTATCCGAATCCGTTCAACCCTTCCACAAAGATCGGTTATTCTTTGCCGAAAGCAGGACAAGTCTCATTGAAAGTGTACGACATGGTCGGACGTGAAGTGGCGAATCTTGTGAACGGATATCAGGATGCAGGAAAATACAACGTGCAGTTCAACGCATCGAAATTCTCCTCCGGTATCTACTTCTACAGCTTAAAGGCCGGAAACTTCACGCAGGTGAAGAAGATGATGCTGGTAAAATAAGTTTCAGTGTAATGTAAAAGCAAAAAAGCATCGCAGTATTGCGATGCTTTTTTTTGTTGGACACCCTGTTTACCCGCCGTCATTGTGGCGGGTTAGGGTGTTCTATTTTTTTTCGGATGAACCGTTCACTCCGCATCATAAAGCGGAATATATCCATTCTCTTTTACCGTCTTTTGTCCTTCGCGCCCCGTCACCCAGTCGATGAATCGTTTTACTTCTCCCTCCGGCGGCCGCACAGTATAAAAATACAGATACCGCGAGATGGGATATCGACTTTTTTGAACTTCCATCAATGTCGGTTCGACTCCATTCACGGAAAGGGAAGTAACTCTTTGCGCATAGACATTTGTACTATAGCCAATGGATGATGAATCTGCTGCGACCGAATTGATCATCGCTTGCGCTCCGGGAACCGAAACAGATTCGCGTGAGTATTCTTCTCCGAGAAGCACATGCTCTTCAAAATAAAGAAACGTACCGGAATTGGATTCACGCCGATAGACGGTGATCGGTAATGAACGTCCGCCGACCTCATTCCAGTTTTTGATCGTTCCGGTAAAGATCCCTTTGATCTCTTTTTCCGTGAGATTTTTCACCGGATTGGATGGATGCACAACAACACTCAGCGCATCTTTTGCGCAGAGGATCGAAACACCGATGGATTCATATCGTTCGGCCAGTTTTCGCACTTCCTCCGGCGAGAATGGACGCGAACTGGAACAGATCTCACTGTTGCCGTCGATCAGTTCCTGTGCACCGAAACCGCTTCCTCCTCCTTCCGCCGTGATCGAAACCTCCGGATGTTCCTGCATATATCGATCCGTCAGCCGCTGTACCAGAAGCAGCATCGAATCCGAACCTTTTATTCTTATCACCGGTGATCCGTTCTTCGTCAACGTACCGTAAACGGCGCATCCGTTAAAGAACAATATGATCGATATGAATATGAAAAACTGTCTCATTTTTTTTCAAAGATTGACCGCAGCCGTGCGGAGAGAAAAGGGGAATGCGAATTCCATTGAGGCAATTGCTTACCATTTGAAAGATTTGCCAGTGTTACCGCGAACGTTAGAATGAACGATGTGTGTTGTTGTGCCGCATCCATATTCATCATTTGGGACAGATCATCGAACGGTGTATGGTACCGTTCTTCCGCCCAGGCAGTATAGCGTTGCAGTCCTTGCTCAAACGAACTTGTTTCATACTGCAGTCCTTCTGCCACTAGTATAGAAGGGATACCGGCCTGGGCAAACATGAACTGATCCGAATTTCTAAACTGATCCTGACGAAAAACATTCTTCGGAATTTCATCCATCACAATATCGAGATAACGCAAACTTTCTTTCAGCATTTCTCCCAATGTTGATAATTCTGCACCGATTCCTATCGCAGACCGCGTTCTTTCGAACATGGAGATCCCGTCGATATTAACTGCGGCAATGGTCTTATACAGCGGTACGACCGGATTCATGCAGTAATACTGTGATCCGAGGAATCCCCGTTCTTCTCCTGTCAGGAACAAGAACAGCACGGAACGTTTTGGACGATATTCAGGAAGCGAAAATATCCGCGCGATCTCCAGCAATGATGCTACACCCGACGCATTATCAAATACTCCATTATAGATAGAGTCTCCTTCCACCGGCACACCGATGCCGAGATGATCGTAATGTGCACTGACGATGACGTATGAATCTTTTAGCGCAGGATCACTTCCTTCAACAAAGCCGATGATATTCGATGACAGGAATTCCCGTTCATGGAATTTTCCGAGAAAACTTCCTCTTAGCGACAGTGGAAAACTCTTCACAGAATGTCTCCGTTCCATTGCTGTTATATCATCGAAAGAATATTGTGCATCGGTGAAGAGGAACGGAACGAGTTTTGGATTGAGCAGCATATTGAGATTTTCGGACGGTGCGGAAAGATGCCTCACTTCTTCAAATCGGAAATGCCGTTGCTGTTCATACCAGTCATCGAACGATCGGTCGCCGGAACTCGGGATGAGGATGCTTCCGCGCGCACCGCGGGCCAGCGCCGTCTTTTGCTTTTCCACGAATGACGAATGGATAGTCGTGCGCTCGCCGTCAAAATAGGATTCGTCCGTTGACAGCGGCTCTCCGGAAAGGAACACAACGATCGCATTCCGTACATCGACATTTTGATAATCGTTGTAATCGAACTCCGGTGCGATGATGCCGTACCCCACGAAGATCATTTTTACCGGCTGAGGAGTGAAGGTCTGTGCGCCGGCGGAGAACAGCACGTAATCTTCCTGCAGTCTCAGCGCGTACGAATCTTTCGGCGCATACAGCGTGAACTCCGTTCCTTCGTCAGGTGAACTTCCGTGGAGCGGGAAATACTGTTCATATCCGATTAACGCAGGATGAGGAGCGACGTCGTTTGTGCGAAGCACGCGCGTGATGTATGCTGCGGCTCTTTCGCAGCCGCGAGTTCCCGTTCCGCGTCCTTCCAGCGAATCAGCACCGAGCACAGAGATGTGCGCACGCAGTACGTCTGCAGAGATGCGTAATTGTTCCGTTCGTGTCTCTTGGCCGCACAAACGGACAAGAGAAAAGAAGAACAGAAGAGTGCAGACCGCAAAACGGTGCGGATGATATTGGTTACACAATCGTAACATTAAATTGATATGATAAACATATGTGAAGTGTATCTTTCTTTAAAATATAACAAATTTAAACCTTGTCCGTGCCTCTCCCGACGGAAGAAGATCGGCTGCCGTATGAACGTATCAATGCATTCCATGAAACGTATCTCTATCGATCAAATGACCATCGATCCCGAGAGGTTCATTGTAATCAAGGGAGACGAAAAGATCTCGCTCACCAAGACGGAATTTCTGATCCTCTATCTGATGATGAGCACTAAAGGAAAGATCAACTCCCGTACGGATATCTCCCGATATGCGTGGGGAATCGAAACCCTCGGTCATCCAAGGACGATCGATACGCATATCAGCAACATCCGGAAGAAGATCGGAAAAATAAAGGATAAAGAGGTCATTACGGTGATCAAAGGGGTGGGATACAAGCTCGAAGATGCTCTGTTATCATAGATTCATAAACGCTACTCTATAATGTCAATATGTGAGATCTTTTTACCGGCATTCAAAGTTTTGGTAACAATTTCGTAACACTCCGATAACCCGCAGATAAACTAAAATTGTCAATTTGTTGACGTAACGTTAACACGTTTTCAAACACAATTTTAGGAAAACATTCGTGAAATCATTTCTTGCCAGTTCCATCATGGTCGTATTGCTCTCTGTCTCCCTTTACTCACAGGAAGAATATATCGATACCGTAAAGATTCCCGTGCAGGATCAGCTCGATCAATTGAAATCCAACGATGAAAGCGTCAACGAGATCCTGCTCGATATGAAAAGCTACATCGATCTCGCACGCAAACTCAAGTTCAGCGGATATATGCAGACTCAGTATCAGGTGTCGGACGGTATCGGAAACGGTGCTTATCCGATCGGTGCATTTGCCGGCGGAGCCTTCCCGACGAGTGTCGGTTCGCGCTTTCAGGTCCGCCGCGGCCGGTTGAAGGTTCAATACGAAAATGATCTGACCTTCTCTCAGTACGTTCTTCAATTCGATGTCACTCAAAACGGACTCGGTATCAAGGATGCATATATCAATATCAAAGATCCGTGGGTGAAGAGCTGGAATTTCAAGACCGGTGTTTTCGACCGTCCCTTTGGTTTTGAAGTGGCGTATTCCTCCAACATGCGTGAAACGCCGGAACGTTCAAGATTGGCCCAGACATTGTTTCCCGGTGAACGGGAACTCGGTGCACAGATCGAATTCGCGCCCGAACTTGGTGATTGGACGAACTATAATCTGAAACTCGGTGTCTTCAACGGAGTGCTTCCGAACAGCAACGAGAATGATAACCGGAAGGACATTATCGGACGCGTTGGTGCGATCCTTCCGTTTGATGAATTGAATTTTGCCGTGGATGGCGGCATCTCCATCTATCAGGGGACCGTCCGTAACACATCAAAATTTGCATACACATTCAATGAGTTGCAAAAGCAGTTCACGGTTGATTCAACGGCGACAAATGCAGGAAAGAATTACGAGCGTCAGTACATCGGCGTGGACGGACAGATCATCTACGACATCCCTTCGCTCGGCGGTATTTCCATTCGCGGAGAATATATCACCGGAACACAGCCGGGAACATCGTCTTCAAATAGTTTTTATAATCCGGCCACGATCCAAGCGCTGGATATTCCCGGTGGAAAAACAAAATCGCAGATCGAAGCAACAAGTCTGTATCAACGGAAGTTCTACGGATTCTACGTCAGCCTGCTGCAGAACATCGGCACGAAACATCAGCTGCTGCTCCGTTATGATGTGCTTGACCCGAATACCAAGGTGAGCGGAAGCGAAATCGGCACCGCAGGAAAAGCGACAACTATTGCCGATCTGAAATACAGTACGTTCGGTGTCGGATATTTATTCCATCTGGATGACAACGTGAAGTTCACATTCTATTATGAGTTTGTCTCGAATGAGACGGTGAACAGCGCAGCGACGAATGCAGCGCTCGTTCCGTTCAAATCCGACGTAAAGGATAATGTATTCACCTTCAGGACGCAGTACCGCTTCCCGTTTTAACGGTGAATTGAAAATAGAGGACAGGCATTGTTTCCTGTCCGTAATACAGACAAACAAGAACATTTGCCCTACAACGAATATGATTAAGGAGAAATCGAAATGAAAAAAATTATCGCAACACTGCTTCTGATGACATTCTCATCATCCATGTTTGCTGCCGATGTGATCACCGTGAAAGGTTCAGACACAATGGTGATCCTCGCACAGCGCTGGGCGGAGCTGTATATGAAAAAGAATCCGAACGTGACCATTCAGGTGACCGGCGGCGGTTCGGGAACGGGGATCTCCGCACTCATCAATGGAACAACGGATATTTGCAACGCATCGCGTCCGATGAAGCCGGCTGAGAAACAGAAACTGAAACTCCGCTTCAGTACGCTTGGAGTGGAGATCAAAACGGCAAAGGACGGTATTGCACTGTATGTGAACGAGAAGAATCCGGTGAAGACACTCACACTTGCACAGGTGAAGGACATCTACACCGGCAAGATCACCAACTGGAAAGAGGTCGGCGGGAACGATTCGCGCATCATCCTTTACAGCCGCGAGAACAATTCCGGAACGTATGTCTATTTCAAAGAGAATGTGCTGGACGATGAGGATTATTCCCCGAGCTGTCAGAATATGCCGGGAACAGCGGCGCTCGTGAATGCCGTTGCAAAGGATGCAAACGGTATCGGTTACGGCGGTTCCGCGTATGCAAAGGGGATCAATGAAATTGCGGTGAAATCCGATGCATCTTCCGAAGCGTTCCTTCCGAATGCGCAGAATGTGAAAGAAGGAAAATATCCGATCACACGTTTTCTTTTCATGTATGTGAAGAGCAAACCGACCGGCGCGATGAAAGAATATATCGACTGGATATTGAGCGATGAGGGACAGATCGTTGTTTCTAAAGTGGGATATTTCCCGCTGCGGTAATCTCCAAAAAGAAAAATGTGAAAAGTCATACCTCCCGACGGGATCGTAGATCGGCTTCGCTCGGCATGACTATTATTTAGCGTCTATCTCAAAAATTCTTTGCCATGCCCGAACGCTCCTATCGGGCATCCAGAGTAATAGATTCCCGCTCGAAGAGTCGATCTACGATCCTCTACGAGGTCGTAGACCCGTAGGGAGTCTTCGACCAAGAACATGCGGGAATGACATCTTATGAATGATGATCCAAAAGAATCTTGATATTTGAACGATCAAAAAAACATATCGAACAAGATGATGAAGAAGCGTTTCCGCCTGAGTGAATTTCTGGCGGAAAAGATCATTACTGCGACGGCATTCATTTCGTTTGCATTCATCGTGCTCATCTTTGTTTTTGTGTTCCGAGAGACGCTGCCGATTTTTTCGGCTCCTGAACCTGCGGTGAGTAATGAGGAAATGGGCGAGCAGGAGACCTACGGCGATGTACAGATGAGCGATGCAGAAAAAGCATCGGAAGTAAAACAGCAGAACAAAATCGAGTTGGACGAAGGAGCATCATTAAAGAATCTTTCTTCCGATCGATGGCAGCCTGTTTCAAGCAAGCCAAAATATGGACTGGTTCCTCTCATCATCGGCAGTTTGAAAGTATCATTGATCGCGATCCTCTTCGCTGCTCCCGTGGGGATTCTTGCCGCTTTGTTCACTGCTGCATTTGCACCGAGATGGGCGAAAGAAGCGCTGAAGCCGGTGATCGAGATCCTTGCAGGATTTCCCTCGGTGGTGATCGGATTCTTTGCCTTGGTGGTGATGGCGACATTCATTCAGGATGCATTCGGATTGGAATACCGGCTGAATGCATTTGTTGGCGGTATTGCTCTTGCGTTCGCCGTTATCCCCATTATCTTTACCATCTCGGAAGATGCGATCGCGGCCGTCCCGAAGAATTTAACAGAAGCGTCTCTCGCACTCGGCGCAACAAAATGGCAGACGGCATTGAAGGTGGTCCTTCCTGCCGCAACACCGGGAATCTTTGCATCGGTCATCCTCGGTATCGGCCGCGCATTCGGTGAGACGATGATCGTGCTGATGGCGACGGGAAATGCCGCTCTCGTCTCTGCGGATCTGTTCGAACCGGTCCGCACGATGTCCGCCACGATCGGTGCGGAGATGGCGGAAGTGGTCTTTGGAGAAACGCATTACAATGTACTGTTCCTGATCGGTTCGATCCTGTTCCTTTTCACTTTCACATTGAATGCGATCGCGGAGATCTTCATCCGTCAACGGCTGATGAAGAAGTTCAAAGGGAATTGAATTACATAGATTCAAAATAAAGTTGTCATTCCCGAATGTTTCTACGGGGAATCCATTGAAGAACTGCCCGCCAAGAACATGCGGGAATGACAGGAAAAAAATATTCTTTCGATATGACCAAACGAAAAATATACGGAGCCATCGCATACGCCATCCCCGCATTCTTCGCCTTCCTTATTGTTGCGGTGGTGGTGAGCGTGATGACCAATATCGTTATGGGGGGATGGAGCAGTTTAACGTTGGACTTCCTTCTCGGCGCCCCGGAAGAGGGAATGACCAAGGGAGGAATATTTCCAGCCATCATCGGAACATTCCTTCTGGTCGTGATCATGTCCATCGCAGGAGTGCCGATCGGAACGCTGACCGCGATCTATCTCAGCGAGTATGCAAGCCAGAAGTCGATCATTGCGCGTCTCATCCGTTTTGCGGTGAACACGCTTGCGGGAGTTCCGGCGATCGTCTTCGGTCTGTTCGGACTCGGATTCTTCATCCAGTTCGTCGGTTCGGGAGTGGACAGAGCATTATACAGCGACGGTGAATTACATTGGGGGCAACCGAATATTCTCTGGGCAAGTCTCACGATGGCACTGCTGACTCTTCCTGTGGTGATCGTTGCGGTGGAAGAAGCGATCAAGACCGTTCCGCGCGAACTGCGCGAAGCGTCGCTTGCGCTCGGCGCAACCAAATGGCAGACCATCCGCAAAGTGGTGATACCGAATTCCATCACCGGAATGCTGACCGGCGGAATTCTTGCCGTCAGCCGCGGTGCGGGAGAAGTGGCGCCGATCCTCTTTACCGGTGCTGCGTATTTTCTGCCGCATCTTCCAAAAGGACTATCGGATCAGTTCATGGAATTGGGATATCATATCTATATTATGGCAACACAATCACCGGACGTGGAAGCGACACGCGGTATTCAGTATGCAACAACACTTGTCTTACTGATACTGACATTTGCGCTGAATTTTTCCGCTGTATTCTTACGATATAAACTTCGAAAAAGAATCATCACATAACGAATACTATGTCAACACAATCTAGTTCATCAGAGGGAACTCAGAACATCCGCATTACAACGGAAGATCTGAATATCTATTACGGAAAAAAACAGGCAATTAAGAACGTGAATCTTAATGTGCTCACGAATAAAGTGACCGCGCTGATCGGGCCGTCGGGATGCGGAAAATCGACCTATCTGCGTTCGCTCAATAGGATGAATGATCTGATCGAGAATGCACGCGTGGAAGGAACCGTGCTGCTGGACGGTGTGAATATCTACGACAAACAGGTGGATGTTGTGGAATTGCGGAAAAAGGTCGGGATGATCTTCCAGAAGTCGAACCCC
>CAIVNT010000161.1 GCA_903907305.1 uncultured Ignavibacteriota bacterium | reverse complement strand
CTGGTTCGAGTCCAGGTAGGTGCACTAAAGTCCGGTCTATGATCGGACTTTTTTATTTTCACTCCATATCGATTGCCGATATTCCTTTACTCAGTAATAATTTGTATCCTTACTATCATTCGTCACTTCCCGACTATTTCCTATGAAAAAATTCTCCTATACCGTTCTACTCACGTACGGTGATCAGAAACAATCATCTGCAGATCCCATTGAGTCTTACACGACATTCCTGACGTCATCTATTCAGACCACCGCAGCGGAATTGCAGAAGACGAAAACGGATGTAATCCAAAAAAACGGAACGATCCTTCGCGGAGGATTAACTCAGTTCCTCTCCACACCGTTGAAATCGGATAAAGATGAGATCATCAAACTGATAGAAGACAGCATTGAGAACACGGTCCATCAATTGGATGCAGCTCCGATGCTCGGTACTGTCCAGCATTCCCTGTGGAGTATCGTCGATCCACAGGATGTACCGCTCCATCGTCATTCCATGGGCATAGTAAAACGGTTGCTGAAACACGGAAAGACAATGCTTATCAATGCAGGATGCTCATTCGGGAAGAATGCACCGCCGGTGTTCGTTTCACATTTTCTCTTCAATGGTTTCTCCACGATTCTCCCGCTACAGAAGATCATAGATCAGTTTGGCGATCAGCAGGTTCTTACACAGGTGAATAATGTCATGCACACCATGGTCGCTTCTCCTGATTCATACGCTGCATCAGAGCGAAACATGCTTGTGATCGATCTTGATATAAACGATTCCGCTTCAATTGAAACGCTCATACCCGAGTTACAAAAGTTACTTGAAGCGGAAGGTGCAAATGATCTCGTTTGTTCTGTACAGACATTCCACAGCAGAGTTGGTTCATTATTGCAGCTGCGCTGTTCACTCGATATTGATGTTCTTCCGATAGGAAAAATCATTTCACAGTTGGCAGAGATACATCCGGAACTGAAAACGGCATTGAACAATAATGGTACGATTACAGTATTAAAACCGATCGCCTGAGAACAGACTTGTTGAAAGAATCCGCCGAAAAAAAAAGAGAACGCGCTGAGAAGATCGCAAAAAACCTCCTCAAGGAATATCCAAGCGATCAAACAGCATTGCATTACGGAGATCCTTTTCAACTTCTTGTTGCGGTGATCCTTTCGGCACAATGTACGGATGCACGGGTGAATATGGTCACTCCCGGACTCTTTGCACGACTTTCCACACCGCATGACTTTGCACATGCAGATGTCAGAGAACTTGAAGCACTGATTCACTCCACCGGATTCTACCATAACAAGGCAAAGAATATCATCGGCTGTTCTCAATCACTTCTGCAATATCACAATGGCATCGTACCCCAGACGATGGACGAATTATTCGCACTTCCCGGCGTCGGAAGAAAGACCGCTAACGTCGTCCTCGGCGCAGCGTTCGGAAAAATAGAAGGAGTGGTCGTCGACACACATGTGATCAGACTCTCCAATAGATTGAATCTCACGAAAGAAGTGAGTGCAGTGAAGATCGAGCAGGATCTAATGCCGCTGATCAAAAAAAAATATTGGTTCCATTTTTCGCATTCACTGATCCTTCATGGACGAAAGGTCTGTTCTGCACGCAAGCCAATGTGCACTGAATGCAGCATTCTTCAATTTTGTCCTTCATTTCTTGTGTAAGGGGAACCCATGAACAGAAACGATGCACTTCAATTGATGACAGAATGGACTCAGAGCGAATCCTTACGAAAGCATATGCTCTGCGTTGAGACTGCGATGCGTGCCTACGCACGAAAAAATAATGAGGATGAAGAATTGTGGGGAAACACGGGACTGCTTCATGATTTTGATTATGAACGATATCCCGATCCCCCCGATCATCCAGTGAAGGGGAATGAAGTGCTGAAAGAAAAAGGATATCCCGAGATACTTTTAACAGCAATACTCGGGCACGCGGATTATACGAATGTGCCGCGCGAAACCCTTCTTGCGAAAACATTGTTTGCATGTGACGAGTTGTGCGGATTCATTGTTGCCTGTTCGCTGGTGAAACCGGATAAAAAAGTCTCATCCGTTGAAGTGACGACCGTAAAAAAGAAAATGAAAGATAAAGGTTTCGCACGCAATGTAAGCAGAGAAGATATCGTCAATGGTGCTGCAGAGATCACCATTCCGCTTGATGAACATATTCAGTTTGTGATCGAGTCACTTCGTGCAAATGCTGAGCAATTAGGACTTTGAAAAAGATTTCGTGTAACTCTTTATCGTAGG
>CAIVNT010000160.1 GCA_903907305.1 uncultured Ignavibacteriota bacterium | reverse complement strand
CCAAAATCTTTTTGTATCAGCGGTTTCTGTGAAATGATCTCAACAGCACCTAATTCCACCGTTGATTGATCGAGCGAGACATCAATGCGGGTCCGCATATCGGCATTCACCGCAACATTCTTCATGATGACTGTCTTGTAACCCAGCAGCGTGAATTTCACATCATAGACGCCAGCACGGATATTTCGAATCACATAATATCCTTCAATATCAGAAACCGTTCCCATCGATGTGCCGACGACCTGCACGATTGCGGAAACGATGAACTCTTTCGTTGATGCGTCCTTGATCTTCCCTTCGATGATGCCGCTCGTGCCCGCCCTAAGATCTCCTGAAAAGAGTAGCAGCATCAACGCAAGAAAATATATATTCACTCTCGTTAGTTTCATTTGTCTTATCCTATGTTCAAACTGCAAAAATTATAGTTCATTGTCCGGTTAGACTGCATGGATCAAATTTAGAAAGATCATTACACGAAGGCAGTCCCAGATCCTTATTCGCTTCTCCACGATCACGTTCTTTAATGCAATATTGCACGGTGACCGGTAGTGCATTCAACACAACAAGACGGTCAAAGATCTTTACACTTGCTGCAACAATGAATTTCTGACGGGATGTAAACCGGCGATTGCTCGGAGGTAGACCGTCCCTGTAGACAATACAGGACGGTTCCGTCACTTCCGTCATATGCAGGAATAAATTCGTACTGTCATCAGTCTTCAGATTCCAGATAAAGCCCAGCACAACGGAGTCATTGGGAGCGAGTATTAACTTCCGTGTAACGGGATTGTAACTCTTTGCATAGAACAGATTCGATCTTGTCAGCGGAACAGTACGAGTATTGGTATAATTTCCCTTTTCACCGATCGGCGGGATCCACGTGATGGACATTGTACCGTCCAAACGTGCGATATCTTCAAGAGTCTCGTCCATATTGTTCTTCATTGAAACAAAGAACTGGAGCTGTCCTGCGGCGCCGGTCGCTTCCGAATTTGGGACAACGTAATACTTGGATTGGATCCTCATTGAGACCAGATCCATTACATTCTCTCGCACCGGTAAGTTCTCATTACAGCCGGCAGAGAGAATGCTAAACAGAAAAAGATATGTCGAGATCTCTGTCTTCAACATTATTGACCTATCAGAGAACACGGATCGACCAAATTAAGATTCGGACAATTCCCTCCCTCAAACATGTAACTTACCACAACGCACTGTGCCGTCATTACCGGCGTTGAATACAGCACGGCAAGTTGGTCGAATAATTTGATGCTCGCCGAAAATATGAATTTCTGCCGGTCCGATATTCTTCGTTTACCGCTCGAAAAATCGGAATATGTCACATTGCATCCGTTTTCTTGATGCATCTGGAAATGATTCGTCAGGTACGTGCTGTCATCCGTTTTGAGATCCCAATTCGTAAAGAATACCATCGAATCCCCCGGAGGAATGCTGAGCCTCCCTGTCAGTTTGTTATAATTCTTCAATCCTGTAAAAATATTATCGGAAGCGATTATAAACGTCCTGCTTTTGTTGAAATCGCCATCATCATTCAATGTGGGAATCCACGTAACGACGATCTTCCCATGGATAGCGGCAACACCTTCAAGTGTTTCGTCCAGAGTATTCTTCACTGATAAGTAGAACCGGAGATAGGACCGATTATTCTGAATGACATATCCGCTGCGGAGCGATGTTGTCAAGAGCGAAGAAAGATCCTCCCGCACGGGAAGATTTTCCTGACACGAGCTCGCGAGCAGGGATATGATCACCGTCAATATTATTACACTGACTCTTTTCATTATGGCTTTACCAGCACATCACGAATGTTCGTATAGAAAAAGAAACCATTTGAATAATTCATTTTTACCCGATAGAACGGTGAGGTACCGACTGTCGGAGTATTGTCCGTTGCCGATAGTACAGTCTCATTGGTGACCACCTGAATATTCTGTGTGGTATTATCAAACGCAGAAGTATTGCATCTCTGCAGTGTGTAGTCGGCAAAATCCGGATTCAGATTTTTTTGCCAATACACTGTCACCGTGCCGCCGCTACTGGTCAGCGAATCGATCTGTGAATACTTGTAGCCAAAGAACGTAAAGTTCAACGGAGGTATCCCGTTTCCGACGTCACCTTGGACTGTCATAATCGAATCATTCATCCCCAACTCAATTCCTGCCGTCGCAATACCGCTGCTGTTCGTTCCGGACAATTCCGGAAAAACCGTCCCTTCCCCTTTCAGCACCGTAAAATGAACCTGAAATACGCCGGGCGGAGTGAGATACAAAGGATTCCCGTATTTTTCCAACAATTTCACCACAATGATATTGTTCACCTTTGAAGCCTGCAGCATATAGAACGTATCAGTCGAAACTCTTGTGAATGTTTTCGGCAGATTGAACGAGACTGACTTTGCAAAAAAATTGATTGTTCCATTCTGCATGGACGGCACCAGCGCGACTGCGGCCTTTGTTCCGACAAGTGTGTCGCTTGTCCACACTGCGGATGCAAAACCGGATTGATCTGTGTAAACGGTTGGAGGCTGAATCTTTCCATTGGCTGTAGAGAAATAGACGGGCACATTCGGTACAATATTGCCGTAGGAATCCCATACCTGGATCTTCAGCGGAAATGGGAACTGACTGCCGACAATTCCGGTCTGATTATTTCCACTGATAATTTCAATTTTTGTCGGTCCAGAAGTCGTGGAGAACATTGTGAACTTTACCGGCGACCCTTTCAATCCCAACACAGAGGCGTAGATCCGTAC
This sequence comes from uncultured Ignavibacteriota bacterium, assembly GCA_903907305.1. Lineage (GTDB taxonomy): Bacteria > Bacteroidota > Ignavibacteria > UBA10030 > UBA8401 > UBA8401. Next base: position 506 of record CAIVNT010000160.1, on the reverse strand, counting down.
GGAGTCTGCTTTCTGACCAAGAGTCACAAATGTCTGTGCATAACCGTTTCCATCAGTTGTCGCTGTCGTATCCGAGAATACGGCATTACTGTTCTCTACAGAAAATTCTACGATAATGCCGCGCACGGGACGTCCATTTGCAGCGAGGATTCTTACCTTCACCGGATTGATCAGTTTCGTGTTTACAACGCCCATTTGTCCGCCGCCGCCGGAACTGATGATTGAATCGGGATCTTCTTTTCCGGTGCCGGCGATCGTGTCGCGGTCGATACAGGAGCATTGCAGAAGAAGAAAAGTAAGGACGAGCGGAACTTTGATATTATTCATATTGTCATCGTTGTAGAAAAATAATTTAACGTAAATCACACGGAGTCTGTTTCTGCCCCGGTATCAGCCAGTGATCACAGATAGTGTCAGGCCAAAAATTGATCGAACACATACTCATGATCTTTTCGGGAAAATGTATGACCGCTGTCTTTTCAAAATACTGAATGCTGCAGTTCACT
>CAIVNT010000159.1 GCA_903907305.1 uncultured Ignavibacteriota bacterium | reverse complement strand
CCATATTGGAGAACCAGAAGAGCATCTCGCGAGCCGGAGTATCTCTCAGTTTTTCCAATTGAAGATTTGCCTGGCGGATATCTTTATCGATAGATTGCTTTGCAAGTTCGAGAATGTCATAGCGTTCGTATATTTCCCTCACCAGCGGAACATTCTTCTTCGAAGTCCCTTTATTCTTAATGATGGAATTGATCAGTTTCTTATCTTTCCCCTGGGCACGTTCAAACGCATTGATCAGAAGGAATGTCTTTTTTCCCTCGACAATATCGCCGCCGATGGTCTTGCCGAATTCTTTTTCATCGGCGATCACATCGAGCAGATCGTCCTGGATTTGAAAGGCACGGCCGATATATGTCCCGAACGAGCGGAGCGCTTTGATCTCGCGTTCCGTGCCGCTGCCGATGAGTGCGCCGATCTCGGAAGAAACGGAAAAGAGTTTGCCGGTCTTCTTTGCGATCATCAACAGATAATCGTCGATGGAAACATCGTGCAGCGTTTCATATTCCTTATCGTAGGCTTGACCTTCACAGACTTCCACAACACCTTCGGTGAACACATCGGCCACCTGTGCGATCGCTTTCGATTTCGTCTTCAGCAATTCACGATAGGCCAAGGCAACAAGTTCATCGCCGACAAGGATGGCCACATTACTGTCCCAGCGGACATGTACCGTTGCACGGCCGCGGCGGGATTCCGCATTGTCCATAATATCGTCATGGACGAGAGTGAAATTATGGAGTACTTCGATGGCAACGGCCGCATTCAGCGCTTCGTTCATCGAACCGCCGACCGCTTCGCATGACAGAACGATCAGCAACGGACGCATCCTTTTGCCGCCGGCGGACAGGACATACTTCATCGGATCATACAACGATACCGGTTCATTCTTTCGGACGCAGGAATGGATCTTCTGATCGATCTGTGCCTTGTACCGCTGATATTTTTTTTCGTATTGATTCATCGTCGTTGCTGCAATGCTCTGTTGTCTTTTAACTGTGGTAGTGATGCGGAACCGGTCAGGAACATCGTCCCTTTGAATTCCAACATCCATTGTTCAATTCTTTTCTGCAGATTCTTCCTGCCGCCGTTCATCAGCGATCTCAGCAGCGGACGGGCCGATGCTGTCAACTCCGCGCCAAGCGCAATTGCTTTTGCTGCATCCAATCCATTCGTGATCCCGCCGGAAGCGATGATGGTCAAATCGGGAAATCTTTTCCTGAACGGTTCAAGGTCAACAAGCGCATCCGTCGTTCTGATCCCCCAATCCCAAAAAGGATTCCACTCTGACTGTTCTTCTTTCTTCTTCCGAAGGATCTCCACTCCTGCCCAGCTTGTTCCTCCGGCGCCGGCGACATCAATATACCGCACTCCCGCATTCAGCAGCCGTTCAGCAACTCCGGAAGAGATTCCTGCTCCGATCTCTTTCACAATGATCGGGATCGGCATGTTCTTCACCAACATTTCTATCCCGTTCAATACACCGCGGAAGTTCGTGTCGCCTTCCGGCTGGAGGAACTCCTGCAGCGGATTCAAATGAACAGCGAACGCATCCGCTCCGATCAGTTCAGCTAATTTCAGAATGGGAGAAATGTCCTTCAGCTTTGCGATCTCCGGCGCGCCGATATTCCCGATCAACGGAATCGACGGGGCGGATCTCCGGACAACAGAGAATGAGGTGTGATACAATTTGTTTTCCATCGCCTGCCGTTGACTTCCCACACCCATTGCGAGACGGTATTCTTCGCACACTTCGGCAAGCTGCCGGTTGATCTTCTCCGCTTCCGGATATCCCCCGGTCATACAGGAGACCATCAACGGAAGAGATAACTGTTTTCCCAAAAACCTGGTCGACGGATCGACCTCAGCAAGATCAATTTCCGGAAGCGCGTTGTGTATAAATTCCCACTCTTCAAACCCTGCGGTCTTGCTGCGGAACGCAACATCCTTCTTCACGGTCAGTTCAACATGATCACGCTTCCGGGATGTCGTGGTGCGTTTTTTCATTGAAAAATAATACCCAAATAATAAAGAATATGCAAGAAACGGAATGTTGCGTTTTTTTTAATGCACTATTATTTTGAAGCGGAACCAGAACGAAAATATTCCAGAGGACGCAGCGCAGTGACAGCGCTGACGATTCCCTTGAACACGATCTCACCGAAGATGATCGATGCCACTACCATATTCGAGTAGACTCCCGCAAATGCGATGATATTGAACAGAAGGCTGTCGAGCGGAATGCTGACAGAATTACTTTTCAGAACCCGCATCCCCCATGTGTTACTGATGAAATGCTGATAGATCTCCGTATCCGCCGTTTCGGCGAGAATAATCGCGATCAGGGAGGCAACAACAATCCGCCATTCCACTCCTCCAAATACCGTGACGATCAGATTTAACCCGGCCGCGATGCCGATCATGATATAGACATTTTTTCTGCCAAGCTTACTGTGCACACGGTCGCGGGCGGTAAAGGTAATTCCAAAAATGAACGTGGCTACCGATACCTGTCCAAACAACGGAAAAGGGATGAACCAGGTAGCGGTAAAGTTTGCTGCTAATGTTGCAGATATATAGAGAAGGGCAAAAAGCATATAAAAGAAAATCCCCGCAGAAGCGGGGGAGTTTATTGCATTTGTGTTGTCGGGAAGACAGGATTCGAACCTGCGACTTCTTGGTCCCAAACCAAGCGCTCTAGCCGGGCTGAGCTACTTCCCGATATTTTTGTTATAAGAATATAATCAATTTCTCTAAATTTTGGAATGTTTTTTTTGTATTTTCTCTCTTACGAATCACACTATTATATAGAATAGATTCCCGACAGGATCACTCGGGTATGACACCTTAAATCCATACGAGTTCAGCACCCAGACTTTAAAGAATGAATTTATTCTCACGGCTCTCCTTTCATCACCGCATTTTCGTCCTGGTTGGACTGTTTGTCCTAATTTCCATTGGGGTTATGTGGTTTGTCATCCGTCCTCTCTACGAACAACAGGTTGTGGAGGAGCGGACCACTGTTGTTCAGCAGTTGCAGCATTTTGCCATCCATTCGATTGATGAAAAACTCGAACAATGGATCGAGATCACTCAATATCTTGCGTGGAACCTGCAGACCAGGCCCGGCGATGTCGAGATCCTTATCCGTCAGCAGATCGCATTCGATACGACCATCGTCCAGATCATTCTCTCGTCTCCGAATCTTGCAGACGACTTTGTCGCTACGAGTTCGGCATATCCAAAATTCAGCTTCAGTCCCAACGGATCGCAGTGGATTCCTTTTCAACGGGACACTTCCATGTCGATCGTTTGGGTGAACGATACGGTATCGGATAAACAGATCTTTGGGATCCGGAAAAAATTCATCGTTGATAAAGAAGCGCTCATCATTACAATGTACGCTGACTCGAAGAATCTTCTCCATCAGCTTGAGCGTCTCCCCATCGGAGGGATCTTTGCCGTACAAGTTGGCGGCGAGCAGGGATTCATCTATCGTAACGCAAACATTTCTTTTCCCATCATGCCGGAATCATGGCAGAATCTGACGGTGATGCAGGATGTTCCGGTGCAGAAGACGGAATGGAAGATCATCTTCTCAAAATTTTCAATAGTGCCGATGTATCTGCTGATCGGCATACCGAAAGAAGTGATTCTGCGGCCGGTCCGGAATCTGCTCTTCACCTCCGCTCTTGTGATCATTGCTCTGACATTGATCGTTGTTGTATTCGGATGGATTTTTTCCCGGCAGCTCTCCACACCCGTAACACGGTTGGTTGCGGATGTAGAACGGCTGAAAGGATTGGATTTTTCGCTTCCCGTCTCCATTCCACACCTGAAAGAGATCGCATCCATTGCATCGACCATTGAGACGATGCGGACGGTTCTTGAGCGGTATCAGCGCATCAATGTGGAAAAGATCATCGTGGAAGAATGGAAGAATAAATTCTTTCTATCGCACAGCGAGGACGCCATCTGCATTACGGACGGGAATGATGCGTTCACATTTATGAATGACAAGTTCATACAGATACGTACGGAATTACAGAAGAATACTCCCGTTGCGGGAAAACAAGACCTGCTTTCACATCCCGGTATTGAACGGACGAAAGAATCGTCGCGCGAGGAATTCAGCGGCGCCTATACGATCTCGTTCCATCAAAAAGAGATCAAAGTGGAAATCCCGGAAGCGGACACGCAGTATTATCGTCTTCATGACGTAACGATCGAGCGCGAACATGAAAAACTCGGTTCGCTGATTGTGCTGCATGATCTTACCAATGACCGTCTGATGGACAAGATGAAAGCGGAGATGATGAACTTTATTGTGCACGAACTTCGCAATCCTCTGAACAGTGTGATGGGATT
>CAIVNT010000158.1 GCA_903907305.1 uncultured Ignavibacteriota bacterium | reverse complement strand
GACCTGATCGAACAGGGACGGAATGATGAAGCCATTGCCCGAATGAAACGGGCACTGGTCTTATCACCGGATAAAACCGAATATATCAAACTGATGGCAATAGCCCATTATAATAAAAAACAATATGACGAGGCTGTGGCACGATTTCTTCAGGTATTAAAACTGGATGATGAAGATGACCAAGCTGCATATTATATCGCAGCATCCTACGAAGCGAAACAAGATTTTAACAAAGCAATCCAATATTATCGAATCTATAATGAATTGACCTTCTACGGAGAGTATAAAGAAGTTGTTGAAGCAAGAATTAAATTGCTGTATCGTCAGCAAATGGAATTGGAAGCGCAGCGTGCGTTGGCAATGGAACAGCAGCTGGATGTTTCAAAGATCCCTGCGAATACTATCGCGATCCTTTATTTTGAGAACAAAGGGCAAAAAGCAGAATTGAATCCGCTGCAAAAAGGACTCTCCGAAATGCTTATCACCGACCTGTCGAAAGTGAAATCGCTGAAAGTGTTGGAGAGAATACGACTGCAGGAATTGGTACAGGAAATGAATCTTTCCGAAATGGATATTGTCGATCAAAAGACAGCGCCGCGCCTCGGCAAACTGCTCGGAGCAAACAGACTGGTAAAAGGGTCGTTCTTCGATCTGACGGGAGACAAGATCAATATCGATGCGTTCGTTGCAAAATCACGGACAGGAGAGATCGATGCTTCTACGAATATCGCAGGAAGTATTCAGAATTTTTTCCGTATGGAAAAAGACCTTGTTTTTAAGATCATCGATCAGATGAAGATCAAATTGACGGACGAAGAACGGGAAGCGATCCTCGAGATACCGACGGAGAATTTTTTTGCATTCCTGCAGTATTCCCGCGGACTTGATTACGAAGATCGTGGTCTCTACACACAGGCATTCGAGGCGTATTCGCAGGCGGCAACTTCCGATCCGAATTTTTCTCAGGCAAAGACCAGTGCTTCTTCTGCAAAAAAAGCGGAGCAGATAGTAGGACCGACGACTACCTCCTCGAATTCCTCAACGGAAACAAAATCCGGCGAAACGAACCAGTCCGAGCAAAAACAATCTGATTCGAAAAAATCGTCCACATCTTCCACTTCGTCCTCATCGAAATCGGGAACGACAGCAACAAAAGCTGCTCCCATAGCCAGTTTACCTCCGCCTGCTGCCTCACCTTCGGGTTCCGGTGGAAGTCCCGGCGGCGGCTCAGGTCCGGGAGGTCTGGTGACTGACCGAATCACGAGTTCGCTCAGCGGCATCAACAACACCGTCAATCCCGGCACCAGTTCACAGAGCACACCGCCGCCGTCAGTGATCAAACCTTTGGATGCACCGCCTTCTCCGCCAAATTAACATCATGCGTACTATTTATCTTATTGCAATGATGGCTGTGGGGGGATTGCTCCACGCACAGCAATCATCTTTCACGGCATTGGGTCCTTCAGGTGGAGTCGTAACTCAACTCGTCGGTTCTCTCCTGGATGATGTGACCTTTGCTGTTGTCAAAGGCCGCGGCCTCTACCGTTCAACTGATGGAGGAGAGTCCTGGCAAATTGTCTCTTCGGCAAATAATATCTTTCAAAATCTCACCATCGGACAGATTACCCTTCATCCGTTCAACTCAAATGTTGTACTGATGACCACGTCCATCGGATTATACAGCAGCAGCGACAAAGGAATGACGTGGAATGCGCCGGTGACATCCCCGTCGCCGACTCACAGTGTGAAATTTGTTCCCGCAAATCCGAATGTCCTTTACGGCTCGGATGAAAATGGCGTTCTGCGGTCCACAGACGGAGGTAAAAACTGGAATCCAATGAAGGATAATATCTTTTTTGGAAACCGTTCCATCTTTAACATTACGATCCACCCTGGAGATATCAGTAATTACAGAATGATCGTATCCACATCCTTCTACGATACGACCGCGCTGTTCTACTCACCGAATGGTGGAATTTCATGGAGACCGTTCAACAGGAATCTTCCGTATGGAGCTGCAAGGCGGATCTATGCGCTCGAGATCGATACGACGGGAATCGGCAGAACACATTTTCGCGCAATCATTGGAACGGGGGACGGAATCTATGGAATGCAGACCGACCAGGCAGATTCATCATGGGTGACGATTAAAGCGAATAATTTGCCGATCGCGGGAGTGGTGACAAGCGGTGCACTGATCTATGACCGGTTCGATCCAACAATTGGGACTACCGGTGAACACAAATTCTCATTCTTTCTTGCTTCGAACGGATCGGAGTATGACGGAAAGCCAGCGCCTTCAACGATTCAGAACGGTGTATTCAGGATCGATTCAAGACTCAATTCGATCTTTACAATCAATCCGTTCAATCAGCCTCCGATCACAAAAGTGTTCAACGGCCTTTCCGATATCACCTCCATATTCTCACCATTT
>CAIVNT010000157.1 GCA_903907305.1 uncultured Ignavibacteriota bacterium | reverse complement strand
CCCACAGGACACCTTACGGTTGCCCTATTGAAACAAAGAAATTCCAGATCCCCGAATTTGAAAGAATTCGGGGATCGTTGTTTTTAAAAATCATCATGTAAAAAGTGTATTTTAGCGAAAAACAAAAAATTTAATTGAAACTTTTCTCTTGCATTTACGATATTAATATGATATCATTACAATATCAAAAAGGGGGGGACTTGTTATGCAGAATATCGTTGAAAAAAGCGCCAAAAAGATGAATGGTTATCTTATGCTGTTCACGATCCTGGCGTTATCAATTTTTAATATCTATTGGCTGGTGATGATGATACGGCTTGAGCTGCCGGCAATGCTGATCGTGTTCATTCCTCTGGTGATCGCGAACTTCCTGAGCTTCAGCGGATTCTTTATCGTGCAGCCAAACGAAGCGCGGGTACTGGTGATGTTCGGTAAGTACGTCGGATCAGTACGCGATGCGGGATTCTTTTTTGCGAATCCTTTTGTTACCAAGAAGCATGTCTCACTTCGTATTCACAACTTCAACAGCGAGCGGATAAAAGTGAACGATCTTCACGGAAATCCGATCGAGATCGGCGCCGTGGTGGTCTATCGCGTGATCGATTCAGCCCGCGCGTTATTTGATGTTGAGAATTACGAACAGTTCGTAGCCATCCAAAGCGAAACAGCGATCCGGGCATTGGCGTCCGAATATCCGTATGATTCACACGAGGACGATAAAGCTTCTCTTCGAGGAAATCCGACGGAGATAGCAGAATCGCTGACGAAACAAGTGCAGTCCAGACTCCAGGTAGCGGGGGTGGAGATCATCGAAGCGCGCATCAGTCACCTTGCTTACGCTCAGGAAATAGCGCAGACGATGCTGCGCCGACAGCAGGCACAGGCGATCATTGCAGCGCGGAAGAAGATCGTTGAAGGTGCCGTGGGAATGGTGCAGGACGCGCTTCGTATGCTCTCAGAACAGAATATTGTTACATTGGACGAAGACAAAAAAGCGACAATGGTGAACAATCTGATGGTTGCCTTAGTGTCGGATCACGAAGTACAACCGGTGATCAATACGGGAACATTATATCAATAACCAAAACCTTAAGCGAACCATTCACTCATAGTGAACGGTTCGCTATTTATTTGAGCATGAAAACACTTTCTCAATATAAGAACGACACCCTGCGTCTTGACCAGCCTTCCATCTGGAAGCGTGTCTATCATCTGTGCGCCGGCGAAGAGATCGTCTGCACAATGACATATCCGAAAATGTTCGGGACGAAAGCGGTGATCGAAGGATTCGGCGAGAAATGGGAATTGAGCAAACCGAGCATATGGAGATCGGGACTGGAGATCAAAAAACAGTTCGATCAGTTGCCGTTCGCAAAATTTATTCCCGAAAAATGGCGCAGCGGCGGGATGTTCGAGCTTCCAAACGGTGAACGGATCGTGTACGTCCAATCTGTTTGGAAATCGGTGAATGAGATCCATTCACAGCAAAAAGTAAAATTGGTCTCACTGAAACGTGTATCCTGGTGGAAAAGCTCCTTGAATGTTGTGATCGAACATGAATCGGAATTGATAGATAAGAATCCATGGATTGTTATGGCGGTCTATTATAAAATCCTCGAACGGCGTCAGCAAGAGACGAACGCAGCGGCATAACAGTAAGAAAAACTATGAGCGAAAAGAAAAAATTCCTGCTTCGGCTGGATATCGACGTGTACAATGCCCTGGAAAAATGGGCGGCGGACGATCTGCGCAGTGCCAATGCGCAGATCGAGTTCCTATTGAAAGACAATATCCGAAAAGCGGGACGCATGAAAGATCAATTCCCGCGGCAACCAACAGAAGAAAAATAGTACCACCAAAGAGTTCCCGTTATCTCGCAGAATCAAGACGTGAACAAAACATGTTCTACTATATCTAAGTCCCTCTTTTACCCCCTCAACAGCAGTTTAACACACACGCTACACATAACCGTGCCTTCCTTGATTTTCCACTGCAGATTATTCATATTGACTCACAAATTACCGCCAAATGAATGACTGATACCGCCATAGAATCTACCATGTTTTCACGAACCGCCGAACTGTTTTCGCGTCCCGGCAAGATCATCCTGACATTTTTCGAGCATCTCGGCCGCTATATGGGGACGATCGGATGGATGATCTATAACTTTCGTAACGCAAAGGAATATTCCGGCAACATTCTTCAACAAATGGTGATGATCGGCAATAATTCTATCCCCATCGTCCTTTTTGTTTCGATGTTCGTAGGCATGGTTACCGCAGTGCAATCCTCATATCAATTATATGATTGGATCCCCCGTTCCGTCGTCGGCGCCCTTGTCACCAAATCTGTTCTTCTCGAATTGACCCCGCTATTAACAGCCTTGGTCCTGGCCGGAAAAGTCGGTGCGACGATCACCGCCGAACTCGGCACGATGCGCGTGACAGAACAGATCGATGCGCTGGAAGCTCTTGCATTCGACCCCATATCATTTCTAATCACACCGAGGGTGATCGCGGGAATCTTGATGTTTCCCATTCTTGTTGTGTTCGGAGATTTTGTGGCGATTCTCGGCGGAATGTTCGGCGCGTCCACCATTGCGGGAATACCGATAGAAGCATTTGTCAGTGGAATGAAAAGCTCGTTTGACTCGTGGGATGCGATCTTTGGATTAATCAAAGGAACAGTGTTTGGTTTCATTATTACATCCGTCTCGTGTTACCAGGGATTCCAGGTTCAAGGAGGATCCGAAGGAGTCGGAAAGGCAACAATGAATACGGTCGTGCTCACCTGTCTTTCAGTAGTGGTTATGGATTTTATTTTGGCGTCGGTGTTATTATGATCAGCCACAGAGAATAAATAAGAAAAAATGATCACTCTAACAAACATATGGAAACGGTTTGGCGAAAAGCAGGTCCACAAAGGACTGGATCTTGAAGTGCGCGACAACGAAACACTGGTGATTATCGGACGAAGCGGAGGCGGCAAGAGTGTGCTGCTGAAGATGATCATTGGCCTGATCAAACCGGACAGCGGTTCGATTATTGTGGACGGGAAAGAGATCGGCACGCTCACCTACAAGCAACTCCAGCGTCTCCGTTTCAAGTTCGGCTTTCTTTTTCAGGGAGCAGCGTTATTCGATTCCATGACCGTCGGACAAAACATTGAACTTGCACTCCGCCGTCACAGCGATTATAAGGATACGGATATTTCTGAGCGAGTGAAGTATGCGTTGGAATTAGTGAAACTGACGAATGTGAGCCATCTGATGCCGTCCAACATCTCCGGCGGGATGAAGAAACGCGTAGGACTTGCACGCGCGATCGCACTGACGCCGAAATATATGTTGTATGATGAGCCAACAACGGGTCTTGATGTGGAAACAGCGGACGGGATCAATCTATTGATCAACGAACTAAAGACAACGCTTGGAGTAACCTCCGTGGTTGTTACCCACGATATCCACAGTGCGTTCGTTGTGGGAGACCGGTTTGCGATCTTTGAGAACGGTCAGTTCATTATGACGGGAACAAAGGATGATATCAGAAACAGTCCGAACCCGGAAGTGAGAAAATATATTGAGAGTGACATACAGACGTAAAAAGTTTTTCGCCACAGAGGTCACAGAAAAAAAGGAATGATATGAATTTATCGAATGAAGCCAAGATCGGCATTGCGGTGTTTCTTGCAGCGATCATTCTTGTCGGCGGGATCATCTTTTTGAAAGGGATGGATTTCCGTTCGAAGGATTACCGCATCACATTATTCTACGGGAACGTGAACGGATTAGTGGAGGGGAGCCCGCTTACGATCGCGGGATTGAATATCGGCAAGGTGCAGGATATGCGTCTTGCCGGAAACGTGATCGCAGTGACAGTAACAATAGACAACAAAGTGAACATCTCGAAGGATTCGAAGGCGTTCATTAAATCGGCCAGCATTATGGGGGGAAAACAGATCGCACTTGTTCCCGGTATATCACCCAACATTCTGAAAGACGGCGACACACTCACCGGAGCATACGAAGCGGATCTGACAGAACTGACATCGACACTTTCACCGATCTCCACAAACGTGCTCGGGATACTTGAGCGGGTGAACAACACGTTCGATGATCCGACTCGGCGCAACATCCAAAATATTCTGCTGGAACTTAACCGGGCAGCACGCGATCTTCAGGGGGTGATCCAGCAGCAGGGCGGTCATTTGGATTATGCGGTCGGAAATTTTTCATCCTTCTCGGAGGATATGAGCAGATTTGCAAAACGGATCGACACCATTGCTGTGGATCAAAAAGGAAATATCAGCGAAGGAGTGAAGAGCATTCGCGTCACTGCAAAAACCATGGAAGAAGCCTCCGGTAAATTCAAAGATGCGAGCACATCCATCGAGAATGTCTTTAAGCGTCTTGAAAAAGGGGACGGAACAATCGGAAAGCTAATGTATGACGACCGCTTATATGTCCACCTGGATTCGATGGTGCTGAACATCAATGAGCTGGTGAAAGATCTGAAGGCGAATCCGAAGCGGTATGTGAATGTGAGTGTGTTTTAGGAATCTTGTGAAGGAAGTTGTTTAATTCTGACCCTACGACTCGTCCCGAGAAGTACGTTGGGACTTGCTCAGGGTGACCATACTCTCCTCTTTTACTTCCATAGCGTCAATTTATGAAAAGAGTTCGGAGAAGGCCTGATTGTTCTCAAATTCCATCCGGACATTCTCTTCGAATGCCTCGAACTGTTCAGCGGCGATAGAAGAGTTATCTCCCGCAAGAACACCCCAGCACGGATCATCTGTGATCGAAACTTCTTCTGTCCGTTCACCGATTCCCAATCCCCAGCGTTCGCTCAGCAGGTCCGCCAGACGCACGATTGATGCAACATTCTTGTTGTCCCCGGCAAGCAGCACATTGTGATGATACCGCATTGTGTCGACAATGACCGAAGGAAGATTCCAATTCTCCGCAAGGATCCCGCCGACCTCATCGTGAGAAATTGCGAGAACCTGCAGTTCCGCTTCGACATCACTCATTCCCAATTCTTCGATCATCTGCAGCGACTTCGTGAGGGAATGTGAGAAATGCTGAGCGAGGACGATCTTCCCCATATCATGAAGGAGTCCTGCCGTGAATTCTTCGCCGACAGTCGGAAAGCCGATCTGTTTTGCGATGATGCGGGCCGTTGTTGCGGCAGAGATACTGTGAAGCCAAAGGCGGTTGAGATAATCGCGCTGATCTTTATTGAGTGTGAACACACGCTGCTTCAAGTCGTACATCAGCACAAGCCGGCTGATCTCTGCATGACCGAGCATCATAACGGCGTGGGAGATGGTCGCAACGCCTGAGCGGAGTCCGTAGAATGCTGAGTTTGCTGCACGCAGGATCATGGCGGTGAGCACCGCATCGGTATCGATCAGACGGATGAGCTTTTCATTGGCCATCTCTTTGTTGATCGACTGCGAGAGGATCAGTGTGACAGCCGCCGGAATCGGAACGATCTCGTTGATGTTCTTGATTTCATTTCGAATGTCATGCATATCAACACCTTTAATAAATTGAACGTACAGCCTCGATTTCAATTCTTAATGATATTCACAAATTGGTAGAAAAGAAAGACGAAAGAGTTCCGCCTGCAGGAGTGTATGTTGATTCTATAGAGAAAACCGTTTGAGCTGCCGATCGTGCAGTTTGCTGATCAGGATCAATGCTGTTACGGCGCCGCACAAGGCCAGGAACATATCCCATTGCGTATCCCACACATCTCCCTGCGTTGCAAGAAAAGCCTCGGCATTTTGACCGATGGCGAGGGCAACCCACCATTCAAAGAATTCATACAAAGCGCTGATGGAAAGAGAGAAAGCAACAATAATAGAAAAAAGGAGTTTTCCGCGCTGCAGCTGAGTTTTGCGGAGAAGGAGTTCGCGAAAGACCATCGCGGGGACAAATCCTTGAGCAAAATGTCCTACGCGGTCATAATAATTTCTGGCGAGTCCGAAATGATCGCGCAGCCAGCTGAACAACGGCATTTCAGCGTAGGTGTAATGACCGCCGATCATCAGAATAAGAGAATGAACACACAACAGAGAATAGATGAGCGTGGTGAGGGTGAATCGACGGTAGGTAATGACAACAACAACAACGGCGATAAGCGCCGGTATCACTTCGAGGAACCAAGTGAACAATTCCTTCGGATGTATGACGGACCAGAGCAATCCGGCCGCGAATACACCCAAAAGGAATAGATGTTCTTTTCTAACAGCGGTGATCAATGATGATGTCCGCCCGCGCCGTGAACGTGGCCGTGGCTTAATTCTTCCTCTGTCGCTTCGCGTACATCGATAATCTTCACATCAAAAGTCAGCGTCTGTCCCGCAAGCGGATGATTTCCATCCACAGTGATTGTGTCGTCCTCGATCTTTGTGACGGTAACAACGTGCTGTCCTTCGGGACCGGATGCGGTGAACTGCATTCCTACAGCAAGATCTGTTACACCAGCAAACTGGCTTTTTGGAACACTAACGATCTGTGCGGCATCGAGTTCGCCGTATCCGTCCGCCGGAGCGACAACTACTTTTAGAGTGTCATTCGCTGCTTTTCCTTCGAGCTGTGCTTCCAGTCCCGGGATAAGGTTGCCATTGCCGTGCAGGTATGCAAGCGGTTCTCCCCCTTCGGATGAATCCAAAACATTTCCATTATCGTCGCGCAGAGTGTATTCGATCGAAACTACCACATCTTTTGAGATTTTCATTGGTCTTCCTGATTAAATGTAAAAAAAGTGTCTTATCAATCTAACAGAAAGAAGTTCAGGTGCAAGATGAAAAAGATGGCGTCAGTGATTCTTATTTGTACAATTTCAAACCGCGCTCCTCATCCTTGGATGCCGGTTTAATACTGACGGCAGCGCCGCCGCCGGGAGCGAGTCTCAACGACAGTATGGTTTTACTGTTCACGAGATACCGGTCGATCTTATACGCCATAGGATTCTTTTCCCAGTGTGCGTCCGGAGCATCGCCGTAGATGGCGGCAATATAATTTTGTTTTGCGTTGAGAAATGCGAGCGGTGCCGTCGCCGTCCGTGCGTTCTCATCCGTGATGGCGCCGAGGTACCATTCTTCCTTGTTCTTTGCTTTCCGAGCAGTGGTCACATAATCTCCGGGTTCCGCTTCAAGGATCTTCGTATCATCCCAATCCACAGCGACATCTTTTATGAACTGAAAAGCATCGGGTTTTGCTTCATAGTTTTCCGGAAGGTCCGCCGCCATCTGCAGAGGAGAATACATTGTAACATAAAGAGCGAGCTGTTTTGCAAGCGTGGTGTGGACCTGCTCCGTCTTTTTCGGATCGTAATAACTCATTTTTATCTGGAAGATGCCGGGAGTATAATCCATCGGCCCTCCCATGAAGCGGGTGAACGGGAGGATCGTTTCATGGAACGGAGGATTTCCGGAACTCCATGCATTAAATTCGTTGCCGCGTGCCGCTTCCCATGCGATCATATTCGGATACGTACGCTGTACTCCGGTGGGACGGACCGGTTCATGTGCGTTTACCATAATCTTGTACTCCGCCGCTTTCGTGACGGCGCGGAGATAATGATTCACCATCCATTGACCGTCGTGTACTTCGCCGCGCGGAATGATCCTGCCGACGTAACCGGATTTCACCGCATCGTATCCATTCGCCTTCATAAATCTGTACGCCGTATCCAGTTGACGCTCGTAATTCGTAGCGGAAGCAGACGTTTCGTGGTGCATGATCAATTTCACTCCTTTTTCCTTTGCGTAACGGTGCAGTTCCGCAACATCAAAGTCGGGATAGGGAGTGACAAAATCGAAAACATTCTCTTTCCAGTTGCCGAACCAATCTTCCCATCCCACATTCCATCCTTCCACCAGCACAGCATCGAATCCATACTTCGCAGCGAAATCGATATAGTACTTTGTCCTCGCCGTGGTTGCGCCGTGGCGTCCATTCGGCCTCAGGGACTTCCAATCCGTTTCACCAATCTTCACATTATTGACATCAGCATAATTCCACGAAGCAACGCCCACATGCATTTCCCACCAGATACCGACATACTTCATCGGTTTGATCCAGCTGACATCGGCGATCTTCGACGGTTCATTCAGATTCAATATCATCTTTGAAGAGAGGATATCCGCTGCTTTATCGCTGACAATAATGGTGCGCCACGGAGTTTTTGCCGGAGCCTGCATGTACGCTTTGTTGCCGACGGGATCGGGAGCGAGCTTGGAGGTCATGACAAATTTTTTCTGATCGATCTCCACGCACATAGCAGGATAATTCACCAATGCGGCTTCAAAGATGTTAATATAGAGTCCGTCGGAGGATTTCATCTGCACGGGGGTCTGCACCATGGATCTGCTGATGAGTGAAGCGGTAAAGATCTCTCCGGGACGGCGGTCTTTGTTTGCATCCACATCGCTTAGTTTTGTTTCAAAGTATGCGTATTCATTTGTATCGAAATCGCCGGGAATCCAGAACGCGTTGTGGTCTCCGGTCAGCGCAAATTCGGTCCGCTCGTCGGTGACTGTGAAATAATTCAGATCATCCTGTTTCGGAAATTCATAACGAAATCCGACACCTTCATCAAAAAGACGGAAGGTGAGTATCATCGTGCGATTGTGAACAGCCGGTTGTTTCAGTGTTACTTTTAATTCGCGGTAATTATTGTGTATGGTCTTTACTTCTCCGAGGACGGGATCCCAGGAATCGTTGGTCAGCGATGTTTCTACGGAGGCGACCGCAAACCCCGAAAGGAAGGAAGGCATATTCCGCAATTCCATTCCGAGTCTGCTCGGAAGGATGACCGATCTTTTTCCAAACGAGAGCTGATATTGGGGAACGCTATCCGCAGTAACAGAGAAAGAAAGAGCAAGTTTTTTATTCGGAGAAAGGATCGTCTGTGCGTGCAGCATGGATGCACAGAGTGTGATGAAGAGAATTCGATTCAGCATATGTGTTTGACGGATTGTGAAATGAATGTGACCGTGCCGGCTATCAAAACGGAAGGAGCGCGACAACAGATAAAAAAAATCTTATTAAATGTAGAGAGGCGAGAGGAGAGAAACAACATCAAATTGTGAGCAGCTTCAATGCTTTTTTTGATCTGGACCGTACTCCCGCAGAGGCATGAAGTGTTAACGGCTCGACCAGGAACACGACCTCTCGGCGAAGATCCGGCTCAACCTGTGCAATATTCGTCAGCACAGACATTGAGAACACTTTTGCCGCAACCGCAGTATGAACAGACTGCAGATTCTCTGCACACACATTCACAGCGATGCCGCGTAAACGTTTCGGGATAACAACGAACTGAAGAGAACGCAGGATATTCCTTTGCACGGCATTGTGGATATCCTTCTCTTGCGAACGGCGGATCATTTTATCTATCCACGGAAGTGCGAGCGACGGAGTATTCTCGATACAGTCGCTCATTACCCATGAAGCGCGCTGAGAGACCATTCGGTCTCCGCTGAGGACGAGTGTCATCAGCAGAGAGAACAGCGTTTCGTCAGACCCGATCCGCCGGGCGATGCGAACGGTATTCTGTTTAGAATGTTCGCGTTCAAGCTCCGAGCGAAGATCGTATGTTCGTTTACCGGCGTTCATTCTTTCCCGCACGGAAGTGAGAAGGAGAAGATTGCGCCGCCGTTCAGTTTTCCGTCTGCCCAGACCCTGCCGCCGTGGCGGTGAATAATCCGCTGGACGATAGAGAGACCGACGCCGAGTCCTTTGAACTGATCGTCCGTATGAAGCCGCTGGAAGATACCAAATAATTTTGTTGCTTTCGACGGGTCGAATCCCGCGCCGTTGTCTTTCACCGAATAGACCGCTGAATTTTCAAGGATGGTGCCGCTGATCTCAATGGCGGGGTGCTCAACCGCTGCAGAATATTTCACCGCATTGGAGAGAAGGTTGTTCAGAGCCTGGCGGATGAGTGATTCGTCGCCGTTGACTGCAGGAAGATCATCGATTCGGATGGTATACCGGTTGCGCTGATCTTCGGAAAGATTCTCGTTGATCAGGGTGTGCGCCAGCGAATTCATATTAATGGCGGTGATGTGCAGTTCGCTTCGGCCAATGCGCGAAAGCGTCAGCAGTCCGTTGATCAGCAGGTCCATCTTTCTGATGCTGGTGCGGATGACCGAAATAAGGCGTTTTCCCTCGTCGTCGAATTTATCCTCGTTTCCTTCCAGCAGTATTGCGGAAAAGGAATCGATCGCACGGAGCGGAGCCCGGAGATCGTGCGACACGGAGTAGCTGAATGCCTCGAGTTCCTGATTCGCTTCAGTGAGCTGCGCTGTCCGTTCTATTACGCGCGATTCAAGATCTTCATTAAGCGTCCGCAGGTCGTTCTCGGCCCTCACTTTGTCGGTGACATCACGGATGATGTTCAAAGCCTTATTGTTCTCAAACGCAATAATTCGAGCCTCATAGAACTTTGTTTCATTACCATTGAGAGCAGAATACTCATACGTCTGCAAATCGTTGGTGATAAATGCAGCCTTAAACTTCGGAATGACAATATCTACGACCTCTTTCGGCAGAATATCTGTGAACGATTTGCCAAGGAAGTACTCCGGTTCGAACCACAGCGGAGTATTTCCCGGTGTGTGGTAATCTAAAAACAATCCGTTCTTATCGTGAACAAACATAATATCGGGAAGAGAACTGACCAACGCCCTATTGCGTTCCTCGCTGGAACGCAACTTCAGTTCAGCCTCTTTCCGTTCGGTAACATCCTGGATGAGACCATCATAGGAAATAATTTCTCCTGACTCGTTTCGCCTGGGGACGAGTGTCTTGCGCACCCACCGCAGATTGCCGTCCTTTCGGAAGATACGGTGTTCGATCGGCGCCGAATTCTTCTGTTCAAGCAATGCGTCGAGCTGTTCTTCAACGATGGTGCGGTCTTCAGGAACGACCATATTGTACCATAGAAAACGGTTTTGATCAAAATCTTCCTGTGTATATCCCGTTACCGCGCGACATCCCGGTCCGTGCTTTGTGGATGAGACGACATGATTTTCCATGGTAACAGTATAAATATAATCGGTGACAGCTTCGGTGATCTGCCGGTACCGCTGTTCGCTTTCCATTAACCGTTCCTGCGACTGTTTCCGTTCAGAAATATCCTTGACAAAATGTGATGCTTTACTAAAATGGCCGGCACCGTTGAAATCAAAGTGCGTAGTCTGTTCTACCCAGATTTTTTTTCCTTCTTTTGTGGCGATGAGAAATTCGATGGTCATATCCGACCGCTTTTCCGCCATCATCCCAATATAGGCCCCGATCACACGCGGCCGGTGTTCCGGCGCTACCATTTTGAAGGAGACACAGCTCTTCAGTTCGACTTCGTTATACCCGCTCATAATGAGGAATCCGGGATTACAATAGGTCAAGACCGCTTTTCTGTTCGATTCGTAGTATGCCTGATGGAGATTGTCCACGATATTACGGTAACGTTGTTCGCTTTTCTCCAGGTGTTCCTGCGCTTTTTTCCGGTCGGTGATGTCGTGAATGACACCAAAAATTTTTTGTGAATCCTCGTGATATTCCGCCTTCGAAAAAATATCGCGTATCTCACCGTCCGATGCGCGCCGTATCTTGAATTCAACGGTATAAGGAATATCCTTTTCAACCAGGTCAGACAGCGCTCGGTTCATCATACTCTGATATTCTTCTAATACGATCCCTTGCGCAAGCTCCAAAGGAATAATGTTAGTGATGATGCCATAGATCTTTTTTGCGCCGTCGGAAGCATGGATCATTTTTTCATTTATGGATAACTCCCAATTCCCGAATTGTGCCACGCTTTCTGCACGTTCAAGACGTTTTTTTATTCTGCGGACCTCTTTATCGCTCTTTACACGCTCACTGATATCGGAAACGATGATCAGGAAAAACGCCGGTTCTCCATCACTGTTCGGCACGAGCGACGCATTGATCTCCGCAGAGAACAATTCTCCGTTCTTCCGTTTTACGGTTGTTTGATAATTGCGCAGCGTTCCCCCGGTGATCAGTTCTTTCACTCTTGCTATTACCTCTTCGCGGTGATAATCGGGGATCCACCCGAAGATATTCCTGCCGATGAGGTCCTCGTTCAGGTCGTGACCATACATGATCAGCGCCTGTTTATTGATATAGACGAGATTACCGTTCAGATCAGAAACGGTCGTGGCGTTTGGGGAAGTGTCATGCAGAGAACGATTATACTGTTCGCTGCTGCGCAGAGCCTGTTCAGTATTTTTCAACTCGGTGATGTCGACGAAGGAAGTTACAAATTTTCCGTTTACCGGAACGGAGGCGGAAACATGCGTCCACCTCTTTGTCTGTTCATCAAAGAGATCTGTTTTGATCGATTGTGTATCGTGAAGATGTTCTTTCCAGAAGGATGAAATATATTCCCGGGGCATTTTATAGAGGTCGGTGGCAAGTCGGCCGGAAAAATTGTTGTGTCCGAAGTTGCCGACGCGCTTAAAGGCAGAATTAACTTCAAGGATACGGTAGTCAACAACCTCGCCGTCTTCATTATAGACAAGTTCGTTGAGTGCAAGTCCTTCTTCCAGGGCTTCAAAAATATTCCGGAGTTTTTGTTCACTTTCTTTCCGGACATTTTCTACAGCGACGCGCACAGTAATATCCTGGGCCAGCGCGATGATCACCTGTTTGCTAAAATACGTCCCCTTATAGAGACTGACACTTTTAGGAAATATCTCGCCGTTCTTCCGTTTTCCCCAGAACTCGAAGTGATACGGATTCCCCTTCATCACTTCGCCGAGAATCGCGGGAAAATCAAAATCATCATTCATATTCGGTGCAGAAACAAATGCCGGTGTTTTACCGACGAGTTCCTCGCGGCTGTAACCATACATAGCAACGGCACCGTCATTTACATCAAGAAATTCGGCGTTCTCATTCTGTATATAGATGGCATCCTGCACACTGTTGAAGAGCCCCCGGTAGCTTTCTTCGCTCAGTTTGATCTGTTCCAGATTCTTTTTTCGTTCCTCTTCGATCATTTTTCGTTCGGTGACATTTTCGAACGTTGTGTAGACCATAAAAGGAGCGGATTCCCCCGGGCTGAATTGAGGAACCGAATCGATAATGATCCACGCGTACCGATCGGTCAGCACATTGAAGACACCCATCATACAGCCGAGCACCTGTTTTCCGGTGCTGAGAGCGACCATTGGAGGGTGTGTTTCGCCGGGGTAAAGCGTTCCATCCTCGTGGATGCAATGCCAGCGCGGATCGAGCGAGGTTCGACCCATCATTTGATCGACAGAAATTCCCAGCAGCCGTTCTGCCGCAGGATTGGCGGAAACAATTGCACCATTATTGTCCTGATACACAACACCCTGCGCCATTGTGTCGAACAGCATGCGGTGTTTTTCTTCGCTGTTGCGCAGCGCACGGATCATATCTTTCCGCTCTGTAATATTGCGGCAGACGACGAAGATCAGAGGTTCATTCCCAACCCTTGTACCGTCGGCACTGACTTCCACATCGAAAGTAGTTCCATCCTTTCGCCGGTGACGCGTTTCAAATATTGTGTTGATGGAGGAGAGGTCGGCAAAATTTTTCCGAATATCGTGTTCCGACATGACAGCTTCGAAATCCCACGTATGGAAACCGACGAGTTCGCTGATGGTGTATCCCAGCATCTGTGCGAACCGCGGGTTACATTCCACAATACAGTGCTGCTGATCGATGATGGCAATTCCATCGCTGGAAGTGTTCATCATCTTCATCCGCCGATGTGCCTCTTCGGCAACCTTCAGCAGCGTATTGATCTTGGTGAGTGCGAGGTGGCACTGATGGGTGAATGTTTCAATTGTTGAAGGAGCAACCGGCATCTCCGGTTCTTTTGTGAAGATATGGATGTACCCGAGGTACGAGTTCTCCTCGGCGATACCAATGGAATAGAATCCTCGCACCCCTAACAGTTTCTCGATCCTTCGAGCGATGAATTTTGGAATAACCCCCGAGGAGACCTCAAACAATCCTCCGTTGAATTTATGAAGATTCGGTTTACAGAACAGTTCAGCAAATCCCTTCATATTATCGAACGCTTTGCCAACAGGATCGAATCGGAGCATTTTCATGCCTGCCGAGAAAATTGAAGAATCAATTCCTACAATATCCACCACGATACTCTTCTGTCCGTCAGGTGATGTGTTCATAATGATCAGGACGCAACCCGGGATCAGCCGCAGCAGTTTTTGCCTGATAACACCATAGACCTCTTTTTCCGTGGAGCATTCCGCCAGCGCCATTGAAGCTTCGGCAAGGAATGTATGTTCGATATTCTTTTTCCGTAACTCTTCTTCCGCCCGTTTTTGCGCCGTGATATCGCGCTGTGTTCCCCACGCATCGATAAGTTTGCCGTCAACCACTGTTCCGATCAGATTGTTCAACACCGAGAAGCGCCTGCCGTTCTTATCATGCTCGGTCGTTTCTGTTTCGCGCAACCGATAATTGGAGAGAATAAAATCGGTCAGATATTGGATGTTTTTTGGATCATCTTTCACCAGCATATCTTCAAGACGGGCGCCGATGATCTCCGCCGCACTTGTAAAACCATACATCTTTGCATACTCATTGTTGCATTCCAGCAGATATGCATCTTTAAAGAATCGTTTGATCTGCGTCTTTACCGACAGCGAAATATCCATCGGCTGCTTCAAACCAAAACACCAAATTCCTTCCGAACTGTTCTGAACGAACGCTTTGTAGCGCAGTTCGTTCTTTTGAATTAATTCAAATGAATTCTTTTGTTCAATCGGTTTCCCGATGGATACACGTGTTGATACGGCGCGGGAAGAAGGAGAGGTTTGTCTGCGTTTGGATGTTGCCGGGGATTTGAGTTGAGATTTTTTCATAATGATGTTCAAACAACGCACGATATTTGTTGGTGATGCGATAAAAACATTATTGTGAAATTAATCATTAGATAATCTGCAATCAACGGGTTTTCATAATGAGGATCTCAGGAGCGAGCACAACTCGGACGGTTTTGTATGATTTATTGTATTCAATATTCGCTGGAAAGGAATGTCCGCATCGCATCTTTACCTTCAACAGCTTTTTTCGTATTTTCTACCACTATTTTAAGAGATTTTTCACCGCCTGATTCATTGAGAGAAGTGTTTTTATGGGAAGAATATTCGAAAAACGTAAACACGTGATGTTCGCTCGCTTCAAGAAAATGTCCAAAGCGTTCAATCGCATCGGAAAAGATATTGAAATTGCGGTGAAGGCCGGGGGGGTGGATCCGAAAGCGAATTCGCATCTGCGTATTGCCATTCAGAATGCGAAAAGCGTGAACATGCCGAAGGACCGGATCGATGCAGCGATCAAGCGTGCGTCGAACAAGGATACATCGGGATATTTCGAGATCATCTACGAGGGATATGCGCTGCACGGTATTGCCGTGGTAGTGGAATGCGCAACGGATAATCAGACGCGGACCGTTTCGAATGTACGGTATCATTTCAAGGAATACGGCGGAGCGATGGGAAATTCCGGCTCGATCGCATTTATGTTCGAACGGAAAGGGATCTTCAAGATACCGATCGAGAAGGTCGCGGATATCGACACTTTCGAACTGGAGATGATCGATCACGGACTGGACGAATTGAGCGGCGATGAGAAGTTCCTGTATGTCTACACGACGTTCCAGGGATTCGGTTCTATGCAGAAAGCGCTTGAAGAACGAGGGATTGAACCGGCAAGTACCGAACTGCAGTACATTCCGACCACGACAAAAGAATTAACGCCCGAACAGGCGAAAGAAGTGACCGATCTGATCGATGCGATGGAAGAGGATGATGATGTGCAGAATGTGTATCACAATATGGCATAGTTAAAAAATCTTGTAATTCATTCAATTACAAGATTACAGGATTGCAATATTATTTAAACCTGAGCGTCCCGATGATGAGTCGGGACGTTCCATTTTTAAAATGAATTCTGAGTTGATCGTTATTCTTTAATGTCGAGCTTCAGCTTGTCCTTACCGATATTCAATTGAGCCGATATCTCGTCCACCACTTTTGAAAAGACAACGATCATTTTCTTATAGATCTTGGTATCTTCAGGGGTCAATGCGCCGCTTTCACGGTCATCCTCTTTATAATAGCGGAGCGAAGAAGCGTTGGGGAATGCTGAAGCACCTTCGGTCTTTCCCAGAACATCCTTGCCGGTTGCCGAATTGACCTTATCGGCGATCTTGTCCAGTTTTTTATCGAGAGCACCGAGTTCTTCGGTCTGCCAATATATCGGTTTCAGCGTGATACTGGTTCCGCCGGCCGCATTGGCGGTGATGTCGACGGTGATCTCCATACCAAGAGTGAATATCTTCTCGTGAAAATTCTCGCCGTCGCCGTAAATGGAATATTTCCAGGGAGTCCCATAATCAGCAATGAGTCCTTTGAAGCCGGCATCATCGCCGGAGACGGAAAAATTATTTGCGGCAAAAACGGATGAAACGGTCTTGTAGGCAGATTGTGCATCTGCACCGACAGCGGTGCCCGAGACTTGCGTGAGCAGCGATGAGGAACCGCAGCCCGTTAATATGGTGAAAGCGAAGATCAGCATCACGGAAAAGAACAGTTTCATAACACTCCTTAAATTTATTACGCGGTGATGGATGGGGTAAAAAAAAAGACCGAACAAAGTAAATATATTGCGGAGTATTTGCAACGGAAATATTTATAACGAACCGGTGTGGATCGCATCGTCACCGAATTTCTTCTTCAACTTATCCACCGCACTTAAAACCTGCGTCCGTTTTTCATCATCAGGGAAGAGCGACAGCGGTTCCTCTTTCGCTTCGGAGAATTGTGTGAGCCCCACGCCGAGCAGACGTACAGCCATCCGTTTGGAATACGCTTTCAGGAAGATCCCTTTCACCGCATCGAAGACGACCTTATCATCATTCGTCGATTCATTCAAAGTG
>CAIVNT010000156.1 GCA_903907305.1 uncultured Ignavibacteriota bacterium | reverse complement strand
TCTGATCCTTCGCGGCGAGGTCCGGAACGACATGTCCGATGTCTCTTATTTCGATTCAAAAAAACCGGCTGATGCCAAATCCCAACTGACGGCATTGATCGGTGCGATCGTCACATTTTAAGAAAATTACATTTCAATAAATTAATAAAGGAACACACTCTATGAAACTGTTTTCTCATAAGAACATGCTGCTCATTTTCACCGGAATTGCCATGATGTTTGTCATGACAACAGCCCTTTCGTTCGCCGGCGAACCGGATCCGGCCGGAACGAAGACCGGAACCATCGCCGATGTTCCCGCAGCAAAACCCGGCGAACCCACCCTGGCTGAACTTGGTGACGCTGTCGGGCATTCACGCGTTGCTCTCAATTTTGTTTGGACGCTCATCGCGGGATTTCTTGTCATGTTCATGCAGGCAGGATTTGCCATGGTAGAAACCGGTTTCACTCGTGCCAAGAACGTCGCCCATACGATGGGAATGAATTTTCTTGTCTATGCGATCGGTATGCTCGGATTTTGGATCTGCGGATTCGCGATCATGTTCGGCGGCGTCGGCGCTGTCGGCGCACTCGGCGGAACACCTGGTCTCACAAGCGAATTCACCATCAGCCTTTTCGGCAAAGTTTTCGGATTGTTCGGCACGAACGGATTCTTTCTCGGCAATTCCGTCTATGATGTTGGTGTGTTCACGCTGTTCCTGTTCCAGATGGTGTTTATGGATACAACAGCGACGATCCCCACCGGATCCATGGCTGAACGGTGGAAGTTCAGTTCCTTCATGGCTTTCGCATTCTTCATCTCGATGGTCGTCTATCCTTTATATGGCAATTGGGTATGGGGCGGAGGCTGGCTCGCGATGCTCGGACAGAATTTCGGCCTCGGACACGGTCATGTCGATTTTGCCGGTTCGTCAGTCGTCCACCTTGTCGGCGGCATCACTGCGTTGACCGGTGCGATCGTTATCGGACCGCGTATCGGAAAATATAACAGCGATGGTTCATCGAATGCTATTCCCGGACATAATCTTCCCATGGCAATCATTGGAACATTCATCCTCGCATTCGGCTGGTTCGGATTCAATGCCGGATCTTCACTCGCGGGCAATGACCTTCGTATCGCCGTTGCCGCGGTCAATACCATGCTGGCATCCGCAGCGGGAGCACTTTCCGCTACGATCTATATGTGGATCCGTTACAAAAAACCTGATCCGAGCATGATGGCAAATGGAATGCTGGCCGGTCTCGTAGCTATCACTGCTCCGTGTGCTTTTGTTACGGCTCCCGTTGCCGTATTGATCGGCGGAATCTCCGGCGTTCTTGTTATTATTGCAGTTTTTTTTATCGACCAGAAACTTCACATTGACGATCCCGTCGGCGCGGTTGCTGTGCATGGCGTGAATGGACTGTGGGGCGTGCTCGCTCTCGGGTTGTTTGCGGACGGTACATATGGCGACGGTTGGAACGGCGTTCCCGGCACTGTGACCGGTTTATTCTATGGTGATTCAAGTCAGTTGATCGCTCAGCTGATCGGTATCGCAGCGTGTATCATTTTTGTTTTTCCCGTAACGTACGGCTTCTTTAAGTTAACGGATAAATTAATCGGAAATCGGGTCTCTGCGAAAGATGAAGTGGACGGCTTGGATATCCCTGAAATGGGGATCAAAGGATACGAATAATCAAATGCAGTCCAAGAATTGATTCTTATCCAACGTTTGATTAGAATTAGTGACTCGAAAGCACATACCATCGAAAAAAAGAATTTTTATCACCTCTCAAGGAAATGACTATGAAAAAAATTGAAGCAATCATCCGTCCCCACAAACTCGATGAAGTGCGCGAAGCACTTCAGGAGGCGGGATTCAGAGGATTGACCGTGACCGAAGTAAAAGGATACGGACGCCAGATGGGACACAGCGAGATCTACCGCGGTTCGGAATATACCATCAACTTCCTTCCGAAGACGAAGATCGATATCATCTGCGCCGATGCCAATCAGGATAAAGCGATCGACATCATCCTGAAACACGCGAAGACCGGTGAGGTCGGCGACGGAAAGATCTTTGTCTCTACCATCGACGAAGTGATCCGCGTGCGGACGGAAGAGACCGGCGACGCTGCGGTATAATCGTGTAAAAACGTCCGATCTCTTAAGGATTTCGGACGTTTTGAGCATCACACGAAAAAAAAATCACTTGCGTCTAAATTCAAAAGCATCTATTTTTGACTTGCCTGTCCAATCAATAAATTCTTTGAATACAGGCGGGCAATAAACAGTAACACCGTTGATGCACTTGAAATGCCCCTGCATTCGAATTGCGGGGTTGTTATGCGCTCCTGATGCTCAGAAGAATCTTGCTGAACAACAGAGGATCGGCAAACACAAAATTCCGGCCATGACCGGAATGCAATAAAGTGGCACCATGCCGGTGGTACCCTCACCGAGGAACAATCAGTGGGGTTTTTTTGAAACAACATAGAGGAGCACCCTATGGAAACAGGTACCGTGAAATGGTTCAACAACGCCAAAGGGTACGGATTTATCTCCCGTGAGAACGGTGAAGATGTGTTCGTGCACTACAAGTCGGTTGTTGGCGACGGTTACAAGACGCTGAATCAGGGCGATAAGGTCCAATTCGAAGTTGAAAAAGGACCCAAGGGCCTGCAGGCGGCAAACGTCTCCAAAGCGTAACAACGCTATTACTGTCAGACAGATCCCGACGCTTTTCGTCGGGATTTTTTATTTTATAACTACTCAGTTAGGATTATTTGCCGCACCTGCCTGACGCCGCAAAGCGGTCCTTTGAACAAGCAGGGATCACACAGATTCTCAAATAAATATTTTAGAGATCATCTCTCTGAAAATCTGAGGCAATAATTTAACTTAGTGTTTTTGGCAACGAATTGTTTTACAGCAAAAACCTGGGTAGATACTTTATTTTAAGTAAAGATTTTCGTCCAAAGATAAATTATATTCACTCTCCTTCATACCGCTATCATCACAAAATCATTCAAAGGAAAATCATGAAATCGTTCTTTGCTCTCGTCATGTGCTTACCGCTGATGATGTCTGCTCAAACAGACTCAACAGCAGAACAATCCGTCTGGAAGCATACCCTTATCGCAGGTGTAACATTGACCCAAGTGGCATTTACGGATTGGGCGCAGGGTGGCGAAAATGCGTTGGCATATACATTGGGTGTCGATGGAAAATCCGTGCGTGACATGACCGCTACAAACTGGAGCAATTCGTACAAACTTGCGTACGGACAGACAAAACTCGGCTCAAAAGGATTGCGCAAGACCGATGACAAGATCGAACTGGAAAGTGTGCTCACCTATAAACTCGGCACCGCAGTCAATCCATACGCTTCCGCTACATTCAAATCCCAGTTCGATGACGGTTTCAAATATGACGATGCCGCCAACAAGAAATCGAAGATCTCCTCCGCGCTCGATCCGATGTATCTCACACAGGCGGTCGGCGTGGGATATCAGCCGATCGCACAGCTCAAGACCAGACTCGGCGGCGCGGTCCGCGAAGTGTATGACAGTAAATACCGCTACGCGGATGATGCAAAAACCGCTCTGCAGATCGAAACATCGAAGATCGAAGGGGGTCTGGAATCTGTGACCGACGTTGAGATCAAAATCGAAGAGAACACTCTCTTCACTGCTAAACTGGAAATGTTTGCACCGTTCAACAAAATCGACGTCGTGGTCATCCGCAGTGATAATACGCTCTCATCCAAATTGAACAAATATATTTCCGTCGTCTTTAATGTTCAGCTGATCAATGACCGCAGCGTCACCGCAAAGACACAGATCAAAGAAGGACTGGCGCTCGGGATCTCCTACGCATTTTTGTAGTACCGCACGATTGAACAGGTCAACACTCCTCAATCAATGTCATTCCCCCTAAGGGGTCACTTAGTGATGAGTCCCGCCTAATTTTTTTCCTTGTCGGGACGAAGAATCTGAGGCTATAATTAGATTTAAGAAACCTCATAAAAAATCCATTTCGAAAAGCAATCTACCCGACTGACTTCCAATTCGTATCGTCGGTCAAGCGAGGAATCCAGAACACTAATCGCGCGGGAAGTAATGACTGGATCCTTCGGTCGTCCCTTTTGAAGAAAAGATGAATACGCCCTCAGGATGACATGGAATCGAGAATCAACGTCCCATTCTAAGGAGTCCTATTTTTCAGGACAACGAAGAATCTGAACAAATATTTACGGAGTAAAATATGCTCAAAGAATTCACCGCTTTCTTACAAAAATACGGCGTGATAGGTCTCGCGATCGCAGTGGTGATCGGCGGGAAAGTGAACGCATTCGTCACCGCAACCGTGTCCGATCTGATCATGCCGGTGATCGGCATTTTCATTCCGCAGGGTGCGTGGCAGACGTGGGAATTGGTGATCGGTCCGTTGAAACTTGCCGTGGGACATTGGCTGGGAGCAACGATCGATTTTGTGATCGTGGCATATATCGTCTTTGCATTCACAAAATTCATCCTGAAGGAAGAAGCGGGTGTCAAATAAGATGAGGCCGATGTGGTTTTCCCGAAAAGGGATCTTCGTTGTTCCGTCATCAATTATCGGATGGGTGTTATTTGCCGGAGTGCTTGTCTATGCCGTTGTATTGTTCATAGACATCGACAGCCGCTCACATTCCGTCAGCGATACACTGATGAATGTCGGATTTAACTATCTTATTCTCGGAGCGGTATATTCTCTGATTGGATTTCTCACTTCAAAAAAAGAACAATGAATTACCTTGCGGTAAAGAGACTGTTTATAAAACAGTGAATTGGTCACACTGAGCGACCTGCCCGCCGGTTTTTGGGTGGGAGCGAAGTGTCCGGTTTTATTCTGGATTCTTCCTCTTCGCTTCGCTCAGAGTCAGAATGACTTGGAAAGAATTTGACCTTTCACACAAACTCCAATCTGCGGAAAATTAGCCCCACCAGAGATTAAAACTCTATACTCGATCCGACAACAGGAAAGAATGAGAACTGATAGATGGTATTCTTCGTCCCGTCACTGAGATACTGATACCCCGCGACATTCGCTCTATTATAGACATTCTGCAGCGCCACCACCATCACAACATTATATCCTTCGTTGTGCCATCGGCTGAGCCATTGCAGGTCCAGACGATGATAATCGGGATAGCGCTCTCCATTCACCGTGTTCGATTCGAACCAATATCCTTTGGACCAGGTAATTCCCCCTTCGCGTCTCTGAATCTGAGAGGTGTATTCCCTTTTCGTATATGGTTTGCCGGAGGAATATCGGAAGCGGACGCTGAATTCCATATCGTCCGAAAATGGGAGGACATACGAAGGATATTTAATATAGAACGGTGCTTCATCCAAGGTTTTACGGACATCGTGCACAACTTTTCCCCCGACAAGCGTCATCAGGAATGGAAAATCATAATCCGCAGGATATTTTTTTTGATTCACCGGAGTGTATCCGGGAATGTTCAAGCGGGGATCTTCGGTTGTTGTTTTTGAGTAGGACAGTGAGAATGTGCCGTAATAATCCTCCACCTGTTTCTGCTGAATGAATAATTCTATTCCACGGGATGTCCGTTTGCCCACACTCTCCTTCTTGTCGGAACGGAATGTAATGTCTGCGGACTTGATGAATTCTTCGGTGAACGGAAGATTGTCATACGTCTTATAATACGCCTCCACTGTTGCTTTCAATCCTTCGTCAAGAATATGTTCGATACCGATCACCGCATGACGCGAATGAGAATTCTCGAGATGCCGGTTCTTATCGCTGCCGCTGTTGTCACCGTACATCGGGAAGGACTGTGTCTGATAATATTCACCGTATGCAAAATTCAATCTGGTAGTCAACGGGAGCAGTTCATACGACAGATTGAGCCGTGGACTCACATTTCCTTTCTTTGAATATGTAAAATAATCATACCGCGCTCCGGCCGTTGCCGTCAGTCGTTCCGAAAGGATCAAACGGTCGCTCACATATCCGCCGAATTTATACTCTTCACCGAAAGCAATATCCCTTTTCACTCGTCCGTTCGTGAAGGTGGACTGTGGTATCTCGAAAACGCCGTCGCCGTTCAGATCGAACCGGAGTGTATCGGAATTGAAATAGACATCGTTCGCAAATTTCACCGTCGTCAGTGCTTGTCCGCCGATCATCAGTTCGTTGCTTTCATTCAGATGATACAGCAGATCATATTTCGTCCCGAGCAGACGCTCCTGCGCTTTGTTGGTGAAGACGGGATTACTCAGGAGTTTTTTGAAAGAAACCACTTTCCCGGTTCCGTCATAGATCCGGTCCGTGAAATCTTCCGTGACAAACACATCATAATTGTTCCCGAGTGCATAGATCGTAAACAGTGAGTATCCTTCGGACCCGAACAGTGACCGCAGCGTTGCGCCGACGGCAAATTGCCGCGTCACCACATCAACATTTTCCACTCCGGTGGAATCGTGCACATTCAGTTTCTGATCGTTCGTTTCGTCCGGAGTACCGTCGATAATGATCTTATCATCGCCGTAGATGCCGTTGACGATCAGTTTCTGCGTGGGGGATAATTCATACGTCAGTTTCGTCTGCAGATCGTAATATTTCGGGATCGCTGTGATGCCGAGTGCGGATATGCCGACGATCTGATCAAGCGTTTCAAGGAAACTCTGACGTCCTGAGAATATCCACGTTCCCTTTCCGCCGGCAAATCCTCCTTCAAGCACTCCGCCTGCGCCCGCAAAATGTGCGAGTCCGCTCCCGGCGATCGTGCGTTCCTTATCACCTTCTCTCAATGAGATATCCATGACAGAGGAAAGTTTATCGCCGTACTGTGCAGGAAATCCTCCGGTAGAGAACCGGATATCCTCGATCAGATCGACATTCACCATATTGATCGGACCGCCGGAATTGAACTGGTTGGGATAATGATTCGTTGTAGGGATCTCGATATTGTCCATCACCGTAAGATTCTCATCCGGTGCGCCGCCGCGGACGATCAACTCGTTATTCTGATCGTTACTGTTTGCCACACTCGGCAGATTCTGCACGATCCGCTGCATATCCTGCGCCGATCCGGGAGAGCGCTTCACTTCGGCTCCGTTCAATCCTATCGTCGACACGGGAGCAATGGTCCCTTCGGTGGAAAAATAATCCGCCCGCACTTCCACTGTGCCGACCTGAACCGCATCCTCTTTCATCCGCAGTTTTACTTTTGTGCTTCGTCCTGTGGAGACAACAACATTCGTGAGCACCGCCTGCTGATACCCGATGAGCGATGCGCGGAGACTGTACTCGCCGACAGGAATTGATAGAATGCTGAAATTACCGGACTCGTCCGACACCGTGCCGGCAGAGGTGCGCTCCACAACAACGATATTCACTCCAACGAGCGGCTGATTCGTTGTTCCGTCGATGAGCTGTCCCTGAATAGAGCCGCGAATTTGTATTTCCTGAGCGACGAGAACGAATGGGATAAAAAAGACAATTGCAGTTATGGTCTTCATGCGGTAAAATTAGTGGGTGGCGATAAATGATAACGATTCACACTTACGGTTTTCGTCATATGAAAGCGATAGTGACGTCCCAACATGATCGTCGCTTAATAAAAAAGTAAATAAATATTCTGTTATTTGTTGTGACGCTGATACCATTGGATGGTATCACGGATAGTATTGTCTGTTGGAACTGCAGTAATGCCAAAACGATCCGTAAATTTTCTTGAATCCATCACGAATGGCTTTTCAAATTCATACATCATCTCCACAGACTCACGTGCCGCAGGGATGAAGAGCCCGCCGATCATCAGCATTATTTTCCCCATACTGCTGTATGCCGGTTTCATTTTCAATACTTCAAACACCTTCAGAATAAATTCCCGCTGAGATATCGCCGGAGCGCTCGGAACATGCCACGTTTGTCCGAACGAATCTTCGTGTTCTGCAAGCGTTACCATCGCCGAGCCGAAATCTTTGATGTACGTGAATGTGTGAGGAAGGTCGATATTACCTATGAGTGATGCTTTCTTTCCGTTCATCGCAAACCCGAATTGCCGCTCGCCCATTGCGGAGGCAAGCACGTGCGGACCGAAAAAATCCGAACCGCGGGCGATAACAACTTTTACTGTTCCATCATGATGTCCCTTCAATGCATCCAGCGCCATCTGTGCCCGCACTCTTCCTTTGCGCGTTGCTGCAAGATACGGAAGGTTTTCAGTCAATAGTGCGCCGTTCGTATCTCCGTACATGTAGAGATTCTCGGCAATAACAAGTTTTGCGTTCGCAGCGGCCGCCGCATTCAGCACGGCTCTCTGCAATACCGGAAATTGCTCGGGCCACTTGTCATAAACAGGATTCGCGCATTGATACACAACGGAAGCTTCTGCGGCCGTTTCGTTCACTCCTATCCCGTTCAGCAGATCCGCTTTCACCACTTCAACACCATTGGGAACATCGGCTCGTCCTGAACGGTTCACCATACGGACGCGATATTTTTTACCGAGCAATACTTCCATCACCGAACGGCCGAGCGGGCCGGTGCCGAAAATGACGTGCAATTGATTGTTCATGTATTCTCCGTTAAAAAAATATTGTTGGAACAATTCTGCCACAAAAGCACTAAGACACGAAATTCTACGAATTTTTGTGCGTTGTATTTTTTACATCATTTGTGCTTTTGTGTCTTCGTGGCAGTAATACTTACAGTTAATATTAAAACTCCAGCTTCACACCGAATGACGGAAGGATCTGGAATCCTTTCGGATCGATCTTCCCTGTCGTTTCGATGAAACGCTCTTCGTTCACATTCAATCGGTTATACATATTCAAGATATCCAGAAATGCGACAAGCGCATAATTTCCGAGCTGTTTGCGGTAATCCACACGGAAATTCCATGTATGGAAATCGGGAAGCCGGTCCGTATTGTTGCCGGTGATCTCTTTGGAATAGCGCATCATTCCCGTATTGTTGAAGACGTTTGAATTTATGACATACGAATCTTTGGGACGACCCGTCGCATACTTCCATTTTGTGGAGAAGGACCATTCGCTGTCGAACTCATATCCGAAAAGGATATTGAAGATATGCGGCTGATCGAAATCCGAATTGTATTCGCCGAGTCCGTCGTGATTGTCCCTGCGACTGGATGAGTACGAATAATTCAGCTGACCATACCATTTATCCAAAAACTTTTTCACAAGACCGAAGTCAATACCGCGCGCGTGTCCGGTGCCGACATTCTTCCGAAGATCGGTCGTCCTGTCCGTTTTTACTATCAAATTGCTCAGATCTTTATGATAGAACTCCGCCGTGAATTTCACATCATCCGTAAGATACGTAGTGATGCCGACAATATAATGGACCGCTTTTTCATTTCTCAGAAGTCCGTTACGAACATCAAGCGAGATCGTCCGCAGTTCAACGGGTTGATAATACAAACCCGTTGCTGCGCTGAGTTTCGTTTTCTCGCTGATGAAATAACTTGCACTGAACCGCGGTGAAACATAACTTTTTTTGTTGAATTCGCTGTATTCATACCGGACGCTTGGGATGAATTTCAACACTTCATTCGGCGAATAGGTATACTCCGCAAACGCAGCTCCGGTGGATTTCGATGTGGAGAGAGAACTGTTGATGAATGCAGGTTCGACGACAATGAATTTATTTGCAGGATTCGGACGATAATCGTTCGACCCGAAAACAAACAGTGTTTCGGCTTCCATTTGTTTTGCGGTATAATCGAAGGTGGTGGTATTTGCCTGGATGCCAACGGCAATGGATGAAATGGAAGTGGGTGTATACGTAAATTGAGAGCGGATTCCCATTTCCTGTTCTTTGCTGGTGTACCGATAATAATTCTTGCGGACGAACGCATCCTCTTTCTTCGGAACAATACCGTTGAACGGATACACATACGAATTGCTTCTTCGGAAATCCGCCGTGTTTCGCCGGTAATATATCGCGTTTTCCAACACACTGGACGGACCGGTCAACGTGCGCCAGTTCAATCCCAGCAGATATTTTGTATCAGTGGATGTTGCCAGTTGATTATCGTAGTTCTGATCATCGATCTCGTATACATTATCGATTGTCCGTTCAAAGAATTCCGGAGAGTAGATTCCAAGCACGGAGATCTTATTCTTCGTATCGATCTCTGTGGTGCTCTTCAACAGTACATCGGTGAAGCTCGGATAACCGAGATCCTTCTGTCCCGTCATATCCAGAATGGTTTTGAAATTCTGATGACGCGCGGAAAATAGTAAGGAAGTGTTTTTATCAAGATACGACGGACCGTCATAATTCACTTCCCATCCGAGCACGTCGTATGTTCCGTTCATTGTAGCGGATTCTCTGTTTCCTTCTTTGATCTTCAGATCCACAAAGGATGCATTCTTTCCGCCGTACCTTGCGGAGAATCCCCCCGCCTGAAAATTCGCTTCGTCGATCACCCCGGGAGTGAAGATGCTGAATCGTCCCCCCTGTGCTTCCTGCTCTTCCGTGCCGCCGTCAAAGTGCGCCACTTTATCGAACGGAATATTGTCCACTATGACAATATTATCCCGTGGACTTCCGCCACGGACGGAGAAGGATGAAAATTCACCGCCGCTGCTTGAGACCCCTGGAAGCGTCTCGATCGCGCGGAATATATCTCCGGTGGCACCTGGTGAACGGCGGATCTCTTCGAGTGAGTAGTGATAGTTCGTCACCGGCGAAACATTATCCGCAGAAAAAACGGATGCAGTAACTTCAACAGCTTCACCTGATACGATCTGTTCATCCAGCGCGATCTCTTTTACCACCGTGGTCTTGTTCCGCACAACGCGGACATTCGTCTCAATGTATTGCGTGTATCCAACGGAAGAGTATTTTATTTTGTACACATCTTCGTCGATATTTTTAATGGAAAATTTGCCGTCGATATCCGTGGATGTTCCGATCGAAGTCCCGATGATCTGCACACTCACATTCGGGATCGGCTGTTTACTTTCTTTATCCACAACAACTCCCGCAATATTTCCTTTTGTGATTCCTTCGACCGCACCGGCAGGATCGATGGTCAATGGTAAAACAAGTGTTGGAACAAAAACAAAAAGGAATACTGCCGTCAAAAATGTGCGGCGGTGTTTAT
>CAIVNT010000155.1 GCA_903907305.1 uncultured Ignavibacteriota bacterium | reverse complement strand
GTATGTTGCGATCACATCCAAAGGATCGGGAGAATTGCCGAGCGATTTGCTCATCTTTCGTCCGGTGGAATCGCGAATGAGACTGGTGAAATACACATGCTTGAACGGCACTTCACCTTTGAACTCAAGTCCCGCCATAATCATTCGCGCTACCCAGAAGAAAATAATATCCGGCGCAGTAACGAGTACATCCGTGGGATAAAAATATTTCAGGTCTTTGGTCTCGGTCGGCCAGTCGTGAACGGAGAACGGCCAGAGCCACGAAGAGAACCATGTGTCGAGCACATCATTATCCTGGTCGAGATCATCGATCGTGTAATTCGATCCGAGGCGTTTCAGACGTTCGCCGGCCTCCTGTAGATTGCGGGCAACGATGATGCTGCCGTCGGGAAGGTAATACGCAGGAATGCGGTGTCCCCACCACAATTGGCGTGAGATACACCAGTCACGGATTCCTGTCATCCAATGTTCATACGTTTTCACGAACCGTTCGGGATAGAATTTGATCGTTCCATCCTGCACGACTTTCAACGCCGGTTCTGCGAGCGGTTTCATCTTCACGAACCATTGATCGGAAAGATACGGTTCGATCACAGTATCACAGCGATAGCAATGGCCCACATTATGCGTGTGGTCTTCGGTCTTTACAAGGGAGTGCATTTTTTCAAGATCGCGCAAAAGTTCGCGGCGGCATTCGTAGCGGTCGAGTCCCTGATACTTCGCCGGAACATTCGTGTTCATCTTCGCCGATGTGTCCATCACAATGATCTGCGGAAGATTCAGCCGCATGCCGGTCTGGTAGTCGTTCGGATCATGTGCCGGAGTAACTTTCACTGCGCCGGTTCCAAATGAGGGATCGACGAAATCATCGGCAACAATCGGGATCACCCGGTTCGCGATCGGGACGATCGCATTCTTTCCGACAAGATCCTTATACCGTTCATCTTTCGGATTCACAGCGATGGCAGTATCGCCCAACAGTGTTTCGGGACGGGTTGTTGCAACGACGATCGTTTCGTCCGAATTCTCGACGTGATATTTTATGTGCCACAAATGACCGACGCTTTCCACGCCGTTCACTTCATCATCGCTTAGTGCCGTCTGTTCGCGCGGACACCAGTTGACGATATACTTTCCTTTATAGATCAGTCCTTTGTCATAGAGCTGGACGAACACTTCCTTCACTGCGTTGGACAAACCTTCGTCCATCGTGAACCGCTCACGGTCCCAATCGCACGACACGCCCAAGGTCCGAAGCTGCGTGTTGATCGTTCCCCCGTATTTCGTTCGCCATTCCCATACCCGGTCAATGAATTTCTCCCGGCCCAATTCGCGGAGCGACGTTCCTTCTTTGCGGAGTGCTTTTTCCACAACATTCTGCGTTGCAATTCCGGCATGGTCCGTTCCGGGGATCCAGCATGCTTCAAATCCCTGCATCCGCTTCCAACGTGTGAAGACATCCTGCAGCGTATTATTGAGGATGTGTCCCATGTGAAGGATACCGGTGATGTTCGGCGGGGG
>CAIVNT010000154.1 GCA_903907305.1 uncultured Ignavibacteriota bacterium | reverse complement strand
TGACAGAAGATTTGTCCCTTTGTTGAGCACCGACTCTTCGCTATGGAAATATTCACTCTGAAGCTTCAATGACTCGGAGATCTTATAATCACCCCCGACGCCGTATTTCATCGTTCCGATGCCTCTATCTGCCCCTAATTGTGTCTCGTTAGTGAATGATTGATCTGTTCTGCGCAGATACGTTCGAAGAGTGGTGTTGGCAAGTGCTGTTGTCACCGCTTCCATTTTATACGCATAACCCGACTTGCTGATATTGGAAGATCGTGCGGCTTCGCCGGAGAGGGTCATCAGTGAACCAAGGGAGTATTTCACGTCGCTGCCGATCAAAAGGAAATTCTGCGGAGATTGCTCTTCCGTAAATGCATTCACTCCAACAGAAAGAGAATTCCCGAAATTCTTTTGGACTCGTCCGCCGGTAATGTAACTGACATCTCCCTGAGCACTCGCTTCGAAGGATGCAACGATGAAGACAGGATTTCCGTTCCCGTCCACCGATGGAATGGGCTGTTTGAAGAAGACCGTCCCCTGAGTATAATCAATATCATAATCAGAGAATCGGTATTTGTCCAAACGGGAGATGACGATATGATTGTGGAACCGGTCACGCGTCTCGATCCGGATCTTCTCCGAATTCGGCGTGATATCCGTTCTGCCGAGATCATAAAAACCGGAGAGACCATTGCCGCGAATTTCTACCTGCACCGCTTTTCGGTCGCTAAGCGAACCGAAACCGGTCACGTTCCAGGATTCGTCCTGATGTTCGAACTTCACACCGTTCAATGAACGGTTATAGGAAGCGAATTCCTGGCCTGCAATATTCGTCTGATAATCCCCGAACAACGCATATGATCTGTTCCGTTCGAGTTTGATGAAGAGATTTCTGTTTGTCTGGACATCGTAGAACAGCAGACTGTTATCGCCGTACATTGAATAGAGATAATCGGGATCAAGCTGACGGAAGAAGGTCCCGCGGTTGTTCCTGTCGTTATCAAAAGAAGCGGTCAGCAGATACTTCTCCATCACTGTCCCGCGCGCATAGAATGCCAGTCTGCCTTCGTTGGTCAATGTGGAAGGGAACTCCTTCTGACTAAGCAATTGACCGGTGAGTGATCTGCTATTGCCGGAATAGAAGGAGGATGATCCTGCTGCAAGTCCAACGAGTGTGAACGGTTCCTTCGCAGTGGTCATATCGATCCGTTTCACTGCCGATAACTGGTTCATAGAGATGAAGAGAGATGCGGCACCTGCCTGGGATGCTGAGCGGAAAGTGAATGCAGCCGTACTATTCACTATCGGTATCTGGATCCCGCTCCGCGATTTATCACGGTCATCGGTATCGATCGAACCGGCATCTGCTCCGACCGTTACATAGATTCCGTCGGGGATTGTGTAACCCCATTGATCTTTGACTCCCACACTGCCGGTAATAGTAGAAATACTGTCTGCGCTGATCGTAGAATCACTTATGGACACACTGAGCGAATATGGTGATCCAAGCCGGTGGATGAGCCGTGTGTCACTCAGTCCGGCAGTACCGTCATCATTCAACAGATCGACTCGCAGTGAAACAGGACCTTCCGGAATGGGGATGTTGATGAAATCAGCACTTCCATCTCCGCGGATCGAGACAATCTTCAACGGCGTTTCATTGACAAATAATTGTGCTTTCATTCCCGGCGTTGATCTGATCGTAACTGCAATACTGCTCAACTGTGTAGCGGAACTGTCGCTGGCAGGGGAAATGATCTGGATTTGTGCATTTGCCGAATTGCTGAGAACCAAGAGCATCACCGATGTTAACAGAACAGCACGTACTGCGCCAGAGAGAGAAATATTTCCTTCACTGAGGAATCTCACCAAGTCTTTCATCAACCATTCATATGTATATTGTCGGTTGATCATTCTATGGTTGCGGCTTTCTGAAGATGATACTTTGCACTGCAGCTGACATATCTTTTGTGAAAATGGCGGATTCTGTTATCGGTGATTTTACCGTGGGGAGCACCAGTATGATATCAGCTCGTCTGTTTGCTTTTCGTCCTTCCGATGTGCGGTTCGCTGCAAGCGGATGCGATGCACCGTTGAATCCAAGAGTGATATTGTTTGCAGCGGGTCCAAACCGTCCAATCAAATACTGTGCTGCTGCTTCGGATCGTGCCTTCGAGAGAGCAAAATTATCCGGGAAATACTTGTTGTGAATGCGCATTGTGTCGGCATTGCCATCGATAATAATTGATGCTTCGGGATATTGCGTAATGTATCGGCTCAAGAGCGTGTCCACATAGACAAACGCAGGATCAATTGTCGCATCTGCGATATTGAACAATACATGCCCAAGAGGAATGATCTGCGTATCTCTCTCATTCCCGATCCTGATAATGCTTCTTGTTGATGCCGTATCTGTAAACTGACGTATCAACGACGATGCGCTATAGGTGATAAACGTACGAGTGCGTACCATCGATTCGCCTGCAGCTGTATATTTTTTTACCATCCGATACTGCAATGTGAATTTGAACGGTCCCTTCAATGAGGTCAATGTCCAAAGAAGTTCATTTCCTGTGACTGTTGGGGTGATCAATGAATCGTTGACAGAGGCACTTTTCGGCACATAAGACAATGAAGAATCCGCAATATCACACACCTTCAGCCATGAGATCGGTGATGAACCTGAGTACGTTATCGGAATGGTAAATGTGATCGTATCCTTTGTGACCGTGATTTCATTCTCTGGCAGGACCGGAATGATATCAACACGTCTGTTGCGTCGGCGTCCTTCCTGTGTTGAGTTCGGTGCGGTACTCATAGTGTCACCGTAGAATTCAACAATGACATTGGATGATGGAATGCCGTAGCGGCTTGTCAGAATATCACGGGCCGATTCAGCTCTGGCGGCAGACAAACTGAAATTATCTTTGAATCTTCTTGAAGTCATTTTTACCGTATCTGCATATCCTATAAGCTTAATATGACTGTATCGATGATCGTTGAATAACTGTGCAGCATTATTCATTGCGATATACGCTTCAGCATTCAGATCTGCGCTGCCGGAGGAGAAGTAGACCGATGACGATTTCGGAAGGACGATTTTTTCCTTGATGGTGCGGTTGATCTCTTTTGGTGATGCGATACGGCAGAACAGAAGTGTATCGATCTGTTCACTCTTCGTAACTGTATCTTTCTGACTGCGGGGATCTCGTTGCAGATAGAAATCGACTCTGGCAATTCCGGATTCTGTCAATGAGATGAACCTCGATGATGGACGTCCGGCAAAGTCGCTGTACCCGAGCAGCATCGTTGAGCCTTTCGGCAGGGAATGCTCACGGACACGGATGACGTGATCACCGGGAAGAACATCAGGGAGCGAATATTTACCGTGATCTCCGGTGATGATCCTCGTTCCGTCTTCCATCATCAATTCCACCCCTTTGACCCCGACCTCGTTTGAATCTTG
>CAIVNT010000153.1 GCA_903907305.1 uncultured Ignavibacteriota bacterium | reverse complement strand
TTTAATTCCGTCAATGCCGGTGAAGCGGAGATCGCGACCGTCGGTGCAGAAGGTGATATCCCCGTTCCGTTCACTGCGATATTGAAGGTAGTTACTCCGGTCGATGAAACGGTGATGTTGTCCGCAAACGATGTCACCGTATTCGGAGAGAAATGCGCATAGATCGTCTGCTGTGTTACGGTTCCGCCGGAAGGAACGAGTTTCACTGTCGAACCGAATCCAGAGCCGCTCGTTGATGAGACCTGGAATCCTGTCGGCGCGGTGACAAAGATGGTATCTGTGAGGCTGCTTCCCGAAACTTTGAAAGTGTGTTCGGCTGACGTGCTTCCCGACGCGATGCTGCCGAATGCACCATTAAAAGATGTACTGTCTACGGTAACGCTGGGCGATGAAGAAGTAGAAGTGATCGCAAGATTGTCGATGGCGATCTTGGCACGACTGCCGGAGGTTCCGCCTGTACCGTTATGCTGATAGAAACGAATGCGGGCAGTTGCGCAGTTGTTGAACGTTACGGGAAGTGCAACGGAGGAGATGGATCCGTTCGCGACAACATTGTTCGCAACATTCAGCACCTGTGCCGCAGTCAATTCGGTGAAGGTTGTGCCGTCCGTACTTGTATAGACGCGCAATGAAGACTTGCGGTCGCCGGTACTATTCGCCACTTCGAGCCAATCAAAACTGATAGTGCCGGCAGTCCTTCCCGTAAAATCAAGGAAGACGTCGGCCGCCGCAGCGCTGCTATTATCCGTTGCACCGGTGGCAAGGAACATCATGTTCAGAGTCCCCTTTTGCACACCTCCCGATGTCCCAGTCGAGAATGTTGCTGTAGTGACCGTAGTCTTTTTTCCGTCGGGAATTGTCCCGGTCGCATTCACGGCTACTGACGCCCAACGGTTCGCGCCGGTGCCTGCCGCGAAATTATTCGTCCAGTTCGCAATATCGGCAAACGTCTCGGAATAATTTCCTCCGGACATTGGGTATGGTGTCTGTGCAAATATTATTCCGTACGACGCTAAAGCAAGCATCAATCCATATCTCAACATCTTCATCCGTAGATCCTTTCGTTTGTTCGTTTCATTTATTCGATGGAATAAAAAAAGGCGCGCTGCACAGAGCAGCACGCCTCAGCGTCTGTTCACATCATAACATTCATTATATAGATCTTCTGTTCATATTCCGAATGCTGAAACTGCAGTTCGTGCAGCTGAAGAACGGAACTTCCTCGTTCGATCACGAAGAGCAGCTGTTTCACGTTGACCGTTTCGTTCTCGCTGTGCAAGAATGATTGATGATCGGTGATCATCGGAACTTCATCCTGTTTGGATGTTGTCGGCTGCGTGGAGCGCGGTTTGTATTTTCTGGTCGGGATGGAAACTTCGCGGTGCAGATCTCCCTCATTGGTTCCTTCATCAGAATTCTGTGTCAATGAACATGCCCCTGCGAACGCGGCATTTTCTCCGGCTCCGCGAACGGAGAGACGGGAATGCGTAGCAAAGGCGCAGATTGTCCACACGCTCAGCAGGATGAATATCGCACTCCGGTTTGTCGAAGAAAATAAGGTCAATGTGGGTTTCCGCCTACCGTTTATAAGGAAATAATAACAAGCTACAAGATTCGGTAAATCTTTCCAAGTTAAAAAATTATCATGAAAATACATCGATAAACTATTGCTGAGAGAGACTATTTTTCATGGACATCTTCCGGAACTGGACATCGCTTCCGGAACGGAGCACAGCGAAATACTTTCCCACTGCAAGCTCGGTACCGTTGAAACTCTCTCTATAATAATAATATCCGCTGCGAAAGTATCCGTCAGCCAATGTTGACAGTTTCTGTACAAGAATATCGTAACC
>CAIVNT010000152.1 GCA_903907305.1 uncultured Ignavibacteriota bacterium | reverse complement strand
GGTCACCGTTCTGGAGGGACCCGTTTGGTCCCAGAGGCGGATCATTACGGCAAATTCATCCCTGTTCTTTTGGGATCCATTATACCATTCATTGAACTGCTCCCGTTCCGATGCCGAAAGATCATTTCGGACTGCTCGGAAAAGAAGATGGTCTTCAAGTGTGAGTTTTTGTTTTCGATTCATAATTTTCATTTACTGTTGTATGTGATACACGTTCCATTGTATGCGGTACTATGTCGCCGACCGGAACGATCATTTATATTTATCGAGCTTTTTGCGCAGCATCATTAGCGCTTTATTCATTTGATTCTTAACCGTTTGGGGAGAGACCTCCATAATGACGGCAATTTCAGAGTAACTCAATTCGGAGAATCTGCTCAACAGGAATGTCTCCCGACACCGTTGGGGAAGAGAACCGATGGCCTTTTGATAATCGTCATTCAGATAAACTTCGGTGCCGGTCTGATATGAACCGGGTCCGGGTATCACTTCGGTCATCTCACTACTTAGGGATATGTGACGAACCGTTCTCTGAATGCTGTTGATGGCAAGATTACGGGCAATCGAGAACAGATACGCAGAACAGGATCGGTCTGCATCGAGTTTCTCCCTTACGGTCCAGAATTTGATGAAAGTTTCCTGTGTCAGGTCTTCCGCGATCATCCTATCTCCGACAAAACGGTAGAGATAGTGAAATATCTTCGGCTGGTATTTGTAGTAGAAATACTGGAGAGCATTTTCACTCCCCTTCTTGATTCGGCTGCAAATATCCGACGGTTCGATATTGTCTTTGCTGTAAATTTCCATTTCGACTGGAATGGTCCTTAAAGTGTAAGGAGTAATGGCAAGGATCAAAGTTCGGGTCCGTACCGATATGAATGGCACTTGAAGCTATTATTCAACTGTTCAACTGCAACTTCCATTCCACGAAAATACCGGCTTATTCAGCAGATTTAGAGGATACCAATGACCGAGTGTAAATTTTATATGATAGAGTGTAAATATTTGACCACTTCAGTTTACAGTTCAGATAATATCATCTGATGATCCAGCATCAACTTCACCACCCGGTTGATCTGCTAAATTAAATACACTGAATTCTCTCTTTAGTACTATTCGGGAAGGAAAACAATTTTATCGAGGGCTTAAACGATAACTGAGGGAAACATCTTCAAATCGTGATATTTCATTTGGAGGATATGGTTCATTGAATCTAAACGGAGGTAAATCTATTGCGGAATGAATTCTGATTGTTACGGTATGCGTTCCCACAATAAAAAGCAAATAACCGCCTATCGATGGGTCTTGAAGATTCAGACTGAACAAAAAAAGAACCTCAAAGGGTCCCAAAGATGGAAAATATCGCTAATTATTTGGAGCGGACAACGAGACTTTTAACCGCAAGCTCTTTGGCTGGTCCTGCCCATTTGGAGAACTCATTTTATGTCGTTTATTCGGTACTGAGTCTAATACCCCGACGCTTGCGTCGTAATGTCATTCCCCCAACGGGGCCGTTGGCCGCATGTTCTTAGTCGAAGACTCCCTACGGCCTACGGCTCGTAGAGGATCGTAGATCGACTCTTCGAGCGGGAATCTATTCTGTGGATGCCCGATAGAAACATTCGGGCATGACAAAGATACCCCGTCCGCTTGCGGCGGGGTAATTCAATTTTTTTCAATGGTATTTCCCGCGCTTACTGCCGTAGCACTCAGGAAGATTACTTCTCCGCTGCAAACCGTGTTGGAAGTTTTCACATCCCCGTCAATCCGCTGGTGATAACGCAATCATGCAGGATCTTTAACTGTGCACTTTCTCTATCAAGAGTGGCATCAACGATCCCTGCTGCACCGATACTGATGTTGTTATTTTTTTCCCGGACTTTTATTGGAAACACGCATCGAACAACAACGAAGATTCCGTTTCCTGCGTATTAAAGACAGGAGTTGAACACGAGCTGCGAAGATGGTTCAGAAGTTCTGTGCCGTTGAGAAATTGCGGTGAATACGTGCTTCCCGAATACCGGGGGAAGAACGGATTTGCTGTTATAAACTCAAGTCTTGGCAAACACCGATACGAAACCGAAATGGAATGTTGCTGAAGTGCTATGATACTCTTGTATGTGTGCACAATGTTTTCATTCATCAGCAGAACGAACGGATCGGGAAGAATGATGTTTTGAATGGACTCTCTGCCGTTTGTGCAACTATCGGTCAATCGCGCTAATGCCGGCGACGAAATATATTTTGAGATGAAGAGTGTTGATTGTCCACGGCGGAAGACCGGCAGCAGATCATCAACATCTCTCGCTTCCAGCAGCA
The DNA here is from genome assembly GCA_903907305.1 of uncultured Ignavibacteriota bacterium. Taxonomy (GTDB): domain Bacteria; phylum Bacteroidota; class Ignavibacteria; order UBA10030; family UBA8401; genus UBA8401. Next base: position 2,015 of record CAIVNT010000152.1, on the reverse strand, counting down.
ACGGCACTTCAATACTCTCCGGTGCCGAAAGAATTCCGGTCTGTACAAGCGGCAATGTGAACAGCGATTCGATCGCATGCATTTCGCTGCTAAGCAATGCAATATCCGTAGAGCGTGAGCCGCCCGTTGTAAAGATAACGGAATCCACTGCCGACATTGGAGCGATACGGTTCAATGAACCGTCAACAAAAATGTGACCGGCTTCATACTGCATCATTTTTCCGAGAATCATCCGCAGTTCTTCCCTCTTCCCCGGACCTGCAATAACAAGAAGACCGGCGCGAAGAACGCGTGTGATAAGAATTTCTCCAAGGGAAGTGAACATTCCAGTGCGATGAAGTATTTCAACCGGAGCGGTTGAAGTTTCCAGACATCGCTCCGATGTGGCGACGATGGAATCAGGTTGGACAGTGATGCGCGGTTTGGGTAGAAGTGTGACAGTATCAGCTTCTTCTCCGTCATACCCGATCCCGGTTATTCCAACGGTGATACTGCGCCGGGCGGCTTCCTTCAATAAACAATTAAGAGTTGTCGTTTTTCCGGTATTCTTTGCCGTTCCAACAACACCGATAACCGTTTTTCGCTGAGACTCTTTTTTCATTGGACGCCGGCTGACGTTACGGTCCCTTTTCCGAATTTCCCGGGATAGGCTCCGTCTTCCGCATTACCCAATACTCCTTTATTGATCGCATCGGGTAGATGATCTGCTTCGGCTGCGGCACGGAGTGTTTCTGTGATCTTTTCTATCAGCTGATTCTTGAACTCCTGCATTGCCGGTGTCGAAGCAATATCCGCATTCCCCATGAACCGGAATGCATCGGTCACTGCACGAATGCTGTCGATACGCGATGCAATGCTGATCGGTCCGCGGGAATATGCCTCGTCAGTAGATGCAATGGTGATCGCATCTACGCCGAGCGATGCCGCCAGCGACGCATGATAGGATGTTGCATTCGCGGACTGCACGCGGTCTTCTGTTTGCGTCATAAAGGCGATCGGTTCGCCGGGCCAAATGGGACAATCAACGATCTCTTTCAGAGCGTGTATCTTTGCGGCATTGTAATCAACAAAATTTAGTTTCATCTGGCCATTCAGCACAATGTGAGGTCCGTAACAGAAGAGCGGTTTAAGGATCGCATGTGTTCCGAGTTTTTTCCCGAGCATCACATTAATAAGCAGACCAGCCAGCGTTTTCCACGCGGGAACGCCGCTCAACTCATCGTTTCCCGGTATATCGAAGGCCATGGTATATTTTCCTGCGATCCTGATCGATTCGATGCCGTCCATCGTTAGTCGTTCCGGATCAGTACCCGCCCCGAGCGAGCCGTACACAAGATCGATCTTCGTCAGGTCTGCACCTGCTTCTCCTGCCAGCAAGGTCGTTTCCGGCGTGTTCAATCCGCGGTGTGCACGAACGGTAAGCAATGTCGCCGGATCGAGCCATCGTTTCATCAGACGGATATTCTCCAGCGAGGTGATCGTTCCGTCGTTCTCGTGCGTCAGCATTCCTTCCAGCAGACCCTCGTACCGTGCTTCCCATGAAGGATTGATGATGAGAAATCCGTCGATCCCCCACCGCTCGCAGATCTTACCGTGCGCAATATCCATCACCGGACAACCGCTTCCCAAAAATTTGAAGACCAGCGGCTGACCGGCAGTATGCTGTATCGTTACGGGATTGTGAGGAGTGTGCGATGTAAGCATCTGCTCAAGATCATGAAGTTCATCGTTCCTGACAATGCGTACGCCTTGGGGGAAATGATGCTCTGAATTCCCCTCAACGATCTCTCTATCGCACAATGCATGATATTGTGACTTCAATTGCTCGTGTTTCGCGTTGTCTTTTGTATGCAGCATTTCCTTACGCAGATGTGCGCGGCGTATCCCCGGCGTGGTCTTCCCTTCCGACCAGCGGAGAGTTTTTTCAACAATTTGTTCAAGAAGCGCTTCGATCTCTTTATGATGGAACGTGTACGAATGACCCGACGGAATATTCTTTTTTATTTTTTTAACCG
>CAIVNT010000151.1 GCA_903907305.1 uncultured Ignavibacteriota bacterium | reverse complement strand
GCTGCGATCCTAAGAGCAGGATAATTGACACTGTCCGCAAGATTCTGCGGTATGGTCAGCACCGGCGGCGAAATGGTATCCGGCAGGGTCTTGCCCGGCAGGATCCCTTTCAGCAGACTGAGTTTGATTTCCACATCCAGTGGGAAGGTATTCTTCAGATCGAGATAGATCTTTCCGTTTTTGATCAGGTTCAGCTGTGCCGTATCGCTGAACGTCTGTGCAAATTCGGTCGGCGGATTCTTCAGCACACCGTCTTTGATGCCGATCGCAACCGGAATGGCATAATCCAGTTTTACGTGGATACTGTCCTTTGTCACTATTTTCCCCACGCCCGACTTCGGCGATAGAATGTCATCCGCATCATAGAGTGCTCTCGGATTCATGACCACACTTCCTCGCACGACGAACGTTGATGGAAGTTCACCAAGTGACGCTAGAAATGAGTTCATTAATTTATTGACCGAAGCTGTGTCAATCTGTATCGTCGAAGGGTCGCCGGGGAATATCCGTTTAAATATTTGGACGGAATCTGCATATCCGCCGGATTTATTTACCGGTACGACATACAGATTCACATCGGTCGGGAACAAACCCGTGGTCAGTACATTGATGGTCAGTTTAATTGCACTGTTGATCCCTTTCAGTGTAAGATTATTTCCGATATCACCGATACCGACAGGATATGCTGTATTCAATGTGAATACCTGCGGAGGGATCTTCCCTTGCACCTCGGCAAGTTTAAATGCGCCGAACGGTTGAACATCCGCGATCACCTGGTCCGTCTTATTCACTGTAGCATACCCGTTGCCAGCTTTCAGTGTTTTGATCTCTAGACTGAAATGCAAGGACTTCGTCACTACTGTATCGAGACCGGACCGTTCACGTGAGACGAATGAAACATCCTTCATATTGATAGATGCGACCAAAGAATCGCCCGGACGGATCTCAACGATACCTGTGTTAGGATCGGTGCCGGGAAGTTGATATTCCTTACCGCCATTGAGATTATCTGTCAGTTCTGAAATAGCAAACTTCACGCTTAATTTCAGGGCAGCCTTGTTCACGACCCGGATCTTCATTCCTCCGGATTCAAACTTTGCAATTTTTACTTTGATGCTGTCATCCAGTTTTACCGCAGAATCAGGTACAGCGAGAACACTGGTCGGATTAAAATTGATCGTATTAATGGAAGCCGTTCGCAGGAAACTATTTTTTATATTCAGTGTTGAGGAAAGCTTTTCTGTTCCGACAATTGTTGTTCCGAAATAATTAAGGATTGAAACTTTTCCCCTCAACCTCATCAAAGCATCCATTTTAACACCGTTAAGATCTATCTTAACGGATGTTGCCGATGAATTCTTGACAATCGTACCAGGGAATAAGAATTTTGCAACAACTTCAATTGTGTCTTTGGGCTCATTGTAGTTCACCAGTTGAAGTGAATCGCCACCAAATTTTAGATCGAACGGGAATGAATTTGTAATGGAAAGAGCCATTTCCCCGCTATCGAAAATAATGAACTTGAAAGCAGGAGTTTGAGACGAATCACCGATGGCTTGGTCAATAGTTACAGGCGGAGCGGGATCCGGGAACATGGACTGGATCTTTGCGCCGGTGATCGCAACTTCGGCGGCAATATTGTCACCCGCATTGATCTTTTTCCCCGGTGCACCGGATGAATTCATTGTACCCTTTAATTTCAAGATACCGTCCATTTTTTTCCCGATCAATGAGACGGGAGCCGAGGTAACCGTAGCACCGGATGCGATTACGCCTCCGAAACTGAACACGGCAACGACATTGGAAGTATCGGCCACTGTATTGAAATTGAGCAATCGAAGCTGATTTCCCGCAAAGACGATCCCGAATTGAAAATTATTTGTAATCTTCAAGCTGATCGTTCCATCTGCAAATATGATATATGAAAATTTTGATGTGTCCCCGAAGTCGAGTTCGATAGGAGCTGCGGGCAATTCCGTAAATAATGTTTGCCCGATCAACGCGCCAATTCCCAGTTTAGCAGGATCGACCGTGACATTTTGCGGAGGGAACGAAGGATTCAAATTCGCGGAATTAATGCCGAGCTGTGACGACGTGAGTTCGAATGACGGAGGTGTTCCGACATCAATAGGCACCACGCCGATATCCTGCTGGATGGTATTCCCTTTCGGCGACGGCATATTGAACACCTCTGCCGGGATCCCTTGCTGTGAGCCGAGCGCATTCTCTGTGGGACGATAGAGAATGATAGCATTATTGTTTTGATCCCTGGTGGTCGTATCGAACTTGGAGTCCTTTCTGACCAGATCGCTGAACGTGAATGTCTTGTTCAATAGCGTCAGATTGATCGGCGTTTCCCATTCCGGGATGACCGGAGCCGACGGGACTTTGATACAATCCGCTAAAGGAATTGTCACAAGAAGGATGAAAAATGCATTCACTAATCGCTGATGGATTCTGAACGGTGAGGTGTTCATGAACTGTCCCCTATCGTTAAATTTGGAATGGAACTGTACGGCTGTTTATTACGTTTCGTGTCAACTTGTGAACTTTTTCTTGAATCACGTGTGGCTCTGCTCACACGTTAATGGACTTTTTCTTCTTTCGGAGGGACCTGAAAACCGAATGGATTCGATGTCTCTTCCCCATGGATCTTGATCTCTCCGAATTTTTCTTCGTATTTCTGGATATTATCTTTTATTGCATTCAGAAGCAATTTTGTATGCTGAGGAGTCATGATCACCCTCGCCTGCACTCGCGCTTTCGGTACTCCCGGAAGGATACGCGTAAAATCAATAACGAATTCTGCCGGAGAATGTGTAATGATCGCAAGATTAGAATAGATCCCTTCTGCTTCTTTTTCCCCTAATTCGATATTGATCTGCTGAGGGGGTTGTGGCGGCTGATTGCTCATAATTCT
>CAIVNT010000150.1 GCA_903907305.1 uncultured Ignavibacteriota bacterium | reverse complement strand
TTTCGGGGATTTTTGTTTCTACTGTTTTACTAATGCCTTAGTATCGGTAGTATTCCGGTTTGAACGGTCCTTCGACCGGTACTCCGATGTACTGCGCCTGGTCCTCTGTAAGAACATCGAGTTCAACACCGATCTTCTTCAAATGCAAACGCGCCACCTTCTCATCCAGATGTTTCGGAAGCATGTAGACTTTCTTTTCATACTTGTCCGCATTGTTCCAGAGCTCCAACTGAGCCAGTACTTGGTTGGAGAAAGAGTTGGACATAACGAATGAAGGATGACCCATTGCACAGCCGAGATTGACGAGACGGCCTTCGGCAAGAATAATCACATCTTTTCCTTCGATGGTATATTTATCCACCTGCGGTTTGATGGTATCTTTGGTCTTGCCGTAATTCGCATTCAGCCATGCCATATCGATCTCGATATCGAAGTGGCCGATGTTACAGACAATAGCATTGTGCTTCATCCCTTTGAAATGTTTCCCGGTGATGATGTCCTTATTCCCCGTGGTGGTCACAACAATATCCGCTTCTTTTACCGCATCATCCATCCGTTTCACTTCATACCCTTCCATTGCGGCCTGAAGTGCGCAGATCGGATCGACTTCTGTTACGATCACGCGGACCTTTGCATCGCGCAGTGAATCAGCGGAACCTTTACCGACATCGCCGAAACCGGCAACGACAGCAACTTTTCCCGCGAGCATCAGATCCGTTGCACGGCGGATAGCATCGACCAACGATTCACGGCAGCCGTATTTGTTATCAAACTTCGATTTGGTGACGGAATCGTTCACATTGATGGCGGGCATCAATAGTGAGCCATTCTTCATTCTTTCATAGAGACGATGAACACCGGTGGTTGTCTCTTCGGACAAACCTTTGATCCCCGTTGCAAGTTCGGGATATTTATCGAACACCATGTTCGTCAGATCACCTCCGTCATCAAGGATCATATTCAACGCCTTGCCATCTTTGAATGCGAAAAGTGTCTGTTCGATGCACCAATCGAATTCTTCTGCGGACATCTCTTTCCAAGCATAGACAGGAATGCCTGCTGCTGCGATCGCTGCCGCGGCATGGTCTTGAGTGGAGAAGATATTGCACGATGACCACGAAACTTCGGCACCGAGATCGACCAATGTTTCGATCAGAACTGCAGTCTGGATCGTCATATGCAGACATCCGGCAATACGTGCACCTTTCAGCGGGTTCTTTCCTTTGAACTCTTCACGAAGAGCCATCAAACCCGGCATTTCGTCTTCAGCCAATTTCACTTCTTTGCGTCCCCACGTTGCAAGGGACATATCTTTCACTTTATACGGAAGCGAAGGCTTCGTGATCTTCGTTGCCAATGCTTCATCCGATACTGCACTCATTGTTACTCCTTTATTATTTATGATAACCTTACGGGGTTAGTTGTTTTTTAAATACTCTTATTTTGCTGCCTTCTTAAACGTTGCAACCAGGTCCAATTGTTCCCACGAGAATTCATTCCTTCCGAAGTGTCCATACGCGGCTGAACTCTTGTAGATGGGACGGAGAAGGTTCAAACGTTTGATAATCCCGCGCGGGGTCATGTCGACATTCTTCACGAGAATCTTTGAGATCTCGCTGTCCGGCATAACACCGGTACCGAACGTCTGCACATAGATCGAGACCGGTTCAGCAACACCGATCGCATACGCAACCTGGATCTGGCATTCTTCCGCAAGACCTGCCGCTACAACGTTCTTTGCGAGGTGACGAGTTGCATAGGCTGCACTGCGGTCGACTTTGGACGGATCCTTACCGGAGAATGCTCCGCCGCCATGCGGAGCACGTCCGCCGTAGGTATCTACAATGATCTTACGTCCTGTGAGACCGCTGTCTCCATGCGGACCGCCGATCACGAAGTTACCGGTCGGGTTGACGTAGTATTTCGTTTTCTTGTCGAGTAAACGTGCAGGGATCACTTTTTTGATGACATTGTTGATGACATCATCTTTAATTTTTTTCTGAGAAACGGTCGGATCGTGCTGTGTTGAAATAACAACGGTATCAACGCGGATCGGTTTACGTCCTTCATATTCGATCGTTACCTGGGATTTTGCATCAGGTCGAAGATACGGCATCAGTTTATTATTATTTTTACGGATGTCCGCAAGTTTCTTCACCAACTGGTGTGAATACATAATCGCCGCGGGCATCAGTTCGGGAGTTTCGCTATTCGCATAACCGAACATCATTCCCTGATCACCGGCACCGCCGGTATTCACACCCATAGCGATATCCGCAGACTGGGAGTGGATCGCATTCAAGATACCGCATGATTCGGCGTCGAATTTATATTCTGCTTTATTATAACCAATCTCTTTAATTGTTCTGCGGACCACATCGTGGATGTCGATATACGCATTTGTGGTCACTTCACCGGCAACAACAACCTGACCGGTCGTGACCATGGTTTCGCATGCAACGCGTGAATACTTATCCTGCGTAAGCAGTGCATCGAGGATGGCATCAGAGATTTGATCTGCAACTTTGTCGGGATGTCCTTCGGACACAGACTCGGAGGTAAAAAGATAACGCATTAAGTATTGCTCCTGAGATAATGAATAAATAAAGATTAAAATTTCACATTCGGTCTAATAATATTCCAGCTCGGATGAATCGCCGATATTGATCCGCTTGAATCCTCCGGATATGCGAGCATTGCTGCCGATTATGGAATCATCCAGCAGCGCTTTTTCCACAAGTGCATTTTCGCTGACAATGGAATTTTTTACAATAGAATCGGACACCCTTGCACCATCCGCGATGGTCGCAAACGGGCCGATCACTGATCGCTCCACTTTTGCCGTGGGTGCAATGTACACTGGCGGAATGACAACAACACCTTCGTGAACACCGTTGGTCTGTGTTTCGTTCAACAAATGCCGGTTCGTATCAAGAAGTGTTTCCGGTTTTCCGCAGTCATACCATCCTTCAATGGAGAAAGTAGTAAGCATCTCACCGCGTTCGATCATCGCTTGAAGACCATCCGTCAGCTGATACTCATTCTTCGTCCGCACATCACGTTTGATATTCTCTTTCAGACATTCGATGAGAATATCTGGATGTTTAATATAGTACAATCCAACGATGGCAAGATTGCTCGTGGGATTCTCCGGCTTTTCAATAAGCTTGGTAATAAATCCATCCTTTACTTCGGCAACACCGAAGCGGCGCGGATCGGGAACTTCTTTCACACCTAATGTTGAATATTCGCTTTTGATCATTTTACCAAGATCGACATCGAATACCGTATCCCCCAGAATGATCAGAATAGGATCTTTGGATATCGTATGGCGGGAGAGATAAATAGCATGGCCGAGTCCGAGGCGCTCTTCCTGTTCGACAAAATCAACTTTAATCTTATAGTTCTCGGTAATGTATTCTTTAATAAGATCCCCAAGGTAGCCAACAATGATCGTCGCAGAATCGAATCCTTCCGCAATGATCTTATCCATAATATGACCGATGATCGGTTTACCGGCCACATTCAAAAGTACTTTGGGAACAGTATATGTATGCGGACGAAGACGACTTCCGACTCCAGCCACAGGTATGATAGCGCGCATATTCACCTAAAAAATGGATTAAAAGTTACCGAAATTCAGTTTGAGAAGCAACGAATTGACCTTTATGTTATTGTAGAATTGGTTACTTTTTGATTCTTCAAAACCTCTTAGAGCCCAAGTCTTTAGACAAATGAGGCATTCGTTCGATCCTGCAGAGGAAAAACTTAATTTTTTTTAATTTTTTTCAGACTACAAATTTCAATTTGAAACAGTATGTGTATGTATAAGCAACAAGTGCATTCAGCGGAAATTATGCCTACAATCTTTACGACAACTGCATTGATCATTAAACTTGGATTAGTTGGCATTTTATGAACAACTCAATCGAAATCTATTGACGCTGTCGAAATTTGCAATAGACCGGACGGCGAGTATCCGGTCATTAGGTGATCCTAGAACGGACTACGGAGTGAGGTTCCAGGAGCGGAGATCTTCGAGCATGGCATAATTGGTCAGATCGAAATGGATAGGTGTAACAGAGACTTTATTATTGAGGATGGCACGCTGGTCGATATCCTCTTCCTCATCCAACTCGACCAATTCGCCTTTAAGCCAGAAATATTGCTTGTTTCCAGGGTCTCGGCGGGATTCAAATTCATCGTTCCAGACAGATTTTCCCTGTTTTGTGACCACAACACCATTGATCTCGTTCTCGGGGACAGGAGGAACGTTCACATTCAGCAATGTTCCATTCGGCAGTCCGTGGTGAACGATCTTTAAGGCAAGCTGTTTGGCAAATTTAGCTGCATAGGTAAAATCCGGATTGGGCTCGAAGGTTGTCAGAGAGACAGCAAAGGATGGAATTCCAAGGATCGTCCCTTCCGTTGCCGCAGAGACCGTCCCCGAATAGATAACGCTGATGGCTGTGTTGGATCCGTGATTAATGCCCGAAATAACGAGGTCCGGCTTTTGTTTCATGATATTCCGGATAGCAAGTTTTACACAATCAGCAGGGGTTCCGTCAAGGGCATAACCGAAGAATACCCCCTCTTTCTTCATCTCACGCATTCGCAACGGCCGATGCATGGTGATCGCATGTCCGACAGCGCTTTGCTGGCTGTCCGGTGCCACGATCGTCACATCGGCGATGGTCTGAAGTTCTTTCACAAGTGCGGCAAGACCATCCGAAAAAATTCCATCATCATTCGAGACCAATATCGAGAGTTTTTTATCCATGCGCGGCTCTTTTCCATTTAAAATACAAAACGGTGTTCTTAAAGAACACCGTTTGTTTTAGTAGCGGGGCTGGGATCCCGCGAAACATCGGCGGGACATCGCGAACAACGCTCCGCTTGAACCGGTGTTTACCATCTATTATATAGGTATAAAACACAAAAGGCATCCAAGGATGCCTTTTGTAGTAGTAGCGGGGCTAGGACTTGAACCTAGAACCTTCGGGTTATGAGCCCGACGAGCTGCCAATTGCTCCACCCCGCGATC
>CAIVNT010000149.1 GCA_903907305.1 uncultured Ignavibacteriota bacterium | reverse complement strand
CGAAAACAGGAAAGAATGTTGTTACAGGTGAGAATTTTTTATCTCCTTCTAAAAATAGAAAAATGAAATGAATACAAAAATCCTCATGATCGTCTCATCCGTTCTGCTGCTTGCGGCGGGAATCATCATCACATTCCTTCCGCAAGAGATCCTTGCACAGTTCACCGTGCAGCCGAATCAGGAACTGACAATGACACTGCAGATCCTCGGCGCACTCTATTTTGCCTTCGGTATGGTGAATTGGCTTGCGAAAGAGAATCTTCTCGGTGGCATCTACGGCAGGCCGATCATCGTCGGGAATGTGACGCATTTCGTCATCGGAGCTCTTGCCCTGATCAAAGGAATCTCACTGCACGGCAGTCTGTTGCTGTGGATCGCCGCAGTGATCTATGGAATATTCGCTGCTGCATTTACCATCACCATGTATTCACATCCGAAAACAGAACAGCAAAGGTAACACATGCATAAAGGAAGAATGGAAGCGTTCAGCGACGGCGTCATTGCCATCATCATCACCATTATGGTGCTGGAGATGAAAGTTCCGCACGGCACGGATATGGCTTCACTGCAGCCGCTCTTTCCGGTCTTTCTCAGTTACATTCTCAGCTTCATCTACGTGGGCATCTACTGGAACAATCACCATCATCTGATGCAGCTGGTGCAGAAAGTGCGCGGACCGATCCTCTGGGCGAACATGCATCTGCTGTTCTGGCTTTCCCTCTTCCCTTTCACCACCGGATGGATGGGTGAGAATCATTTTGCGGAACTTCCCGTTGCCCTCTATGGAATGAATTTATTGTGCGCAGGAATGGCATATTATATTCTCGCACAGGTCCTTATCCGTCATCACGGGAAGGATTCAAAACTCGGTATCGCCATCGGGAGCGATCTGAAAGGGAAGATCTCGGTGGTGATCTACGCAGCCGCTATTCCGCTCTCGTTCGTGAATGTGTGGATCGGACTGATCGCGTATCAATCCGTCGCCGTTATGTGGCTTATTCCCGACAAACGTGTTGAGAAATTATTCTTTGAATAGAAAAGATTAAATTCATTTTTTTGTCCGTAGTTCGGATACCATGAACCCTCATGTTCCGCCTAGTCTTCACATTTATTTCACACCCATCCTATGACACTACGAACCGGCATAATTATTTCGCTCGTCACATTCTCTGCACTGCTATCATCCCAGCAAACACATCTGTCCCTCCGACCGTCCATCTCACTGAACGGTCAGTGGAATTATATCGTCGATCCGTACGAGAACGGATTCTATAATTATCGCTATGAACCGTACGACAGCAGTCACGGCATCCCGCGAAATGCTTTCTTCAGCAACTCTAAACCGAGGGATAGGTCCGATCTGATCGAATACGATTTCGACCGTTCGGACACCATCGCGGTCCCGTCGGATTGGAACACGCAGAAAAAGCAACTCTTCTATTATGAAGGTACCGTCTGGTATAAAAAGTCATTCGATTATCTGAAAAAGAATCCATCGAACCGTCTCTTTATTACTTTCGGTGCCGTCAATTATCAGGCGGATGTGTACCTGAACGGAAAGAAACTGGGTGTTCATGTCGGCGGATTCGCACCGTTCAATTACGAGATCACCGATCTCATTCAGGATCGGGATAATTTTCTTATCGTGAAGGTCGACAACAAGCGAAAAAAAGAGGGAGTGCCGACGCTCAATACAGACTGGTGGAATTACGGCGGAATCACCCGGGACGTAAAGATCGTTGAAACACCCGAAACATTCATCCGGGAACATGTGCTGCAACTCGATCGGAACGACGGAAATCGAATACAGGGAACCATTTCACTCGGCGGAACTGCCGTATTGCAAAAGAGCATTGTAATAGAGATCCCTGAACTGAACATCAAAAAAGAATTTCAAACGGACAGCACCGGAAACGCAGTGATCGACCTTCGAAAGAACAATATCGTCCGCTGGTCGCCGGAGAATCCGAAACTGTATACTGTTACTATCGGCACGGGGAATGACAAGATCACCGAACGCATCGGGTTCCGCACCGTCAACACTTCCGGATCGAAAATTCTGCTGAACGATAAGCCGGTTTTCCTCCGCGGAATATCCATCCACGAAGAGAGTCCGTTCAGCAAAGGACGCGGACATTCGTCAAAGGACGCTCTGCAACTATTGAGCTGGGCAAAAGAACTCGGCTGCAATTACGTCCGGCTCGCCCATTATCCGCACAACGAGAACATGGTACATTTGGCAGACTCGATGGGCATCCTTGTCTGGGAAGAAATACCGGTCTACTGGACGATCGCATGGAACAATCCCGAAACGTACGCAAATGCGGAAGAACAATTATCGGCAATGATCAGCCGTGACCGGAATAGAGCTTCGGTCATCGTCTGGTCTATGGCGAATGAAACTCCCGTCAGCGATGTGCGCAATATGTTCCTTGGTAAACTCGCTGCACGCGCCCGTTCTTTGGACGGCACTCGACTCATCAGCGCCGCATTGGAACAGCGGAGTTTTCCGGATAACCCTAACATCCGCACCATCGGCGATCCGTTTGCGGAGGCTGTGGATATTCTCAGTTTCAATCAATACATCGGCTGGTATGACGGCGTGCCGTCCAAATGCCGCGAGATCCGCTGGAAGATCAATGAGAACAAACCGGTGATCGTCTCCGAATTCGGTGCGGATGCGAAATACGGTTTCCATGCCGATTCGCTCACACGTTTCTCCGAAGAATATCAGGAATATCTCTACCGCGAAACTCTGGAGATGCTGAACACCATTCCACAGTTGAGCGGACTCTCGCCGTGGATACTTGTGGACTTTCGTTCGCCGCGCCGGACGCTCCCGAAGATCCAGGACGGTTGGAACCGCAAAGGATTGATCTCGGATAATGGTGAGAAGAAGAAAGCCTTTTACATTCTTCAAAAATACTATTCGGCAAAAGCGCGGGAGCAGCAGAAATGATGATTTTCATTCCCGGGGTCTTTTTGATCCACTAAAAATAATTTTGAGTCTATAATCAATGTCATTCAGAGTCCCGCTCAGAATATTTTCTCTGCGGGACGAACCTGCCCGACTGACGTCAGTCAGGCGGGGAATCCAGAACAAATCGCTCTGGATGCTTCGCTCAGCATGACAAGTTCAATATAATCTACAAACAATTACACAATCGGCACACAATGAAATATTTATTCTCCACCATTTGTCTTTTTACCTTTTTAGCGCTTATTCTTTCACCGCAAATTTCCGCTCAACAGCTCATCCCTCAGCCGGTGGCGATGAACTTGAGCAAAGGAACATTCACACTCACCGCATCATCGACCGTAGGATATAACAATACAGAGTCACGAGGCGCCGCGGAGATGTTCGCAAAATCCATTCATATCCCTACAGGATTCGCCCTCACACCTGTGCAACGGAAATCATCCGCAATTCAGTTCAACATTCTCGCCATGCCGGACACGAAGATCGGCAAGGAGGGGTATCTGCTGAGTGTTTCATCGAAACACGTTGTCATCTCTGCAAATACTCCGGCAGGACTGTTCTACGGAATGCAGACTCTGCTCCAACTGCTGCCGAGTGAGATTATGAAAAAGGAATCAGTGAATATTTCCTGGAACATTCCCTCTGTCTCAATAATAGACTATCCCCGTTTCGACTGGCGCGGATTGATGCTTGATGTGAGCAGACATTTCTTTTCAAAAGAGGATGTGAAGACATATATCGAACAGATGTCGCGGTACAAATTCAACACATTCCACTGGCATCTGACGGATGACAATGGATGGCGCATCCAGATCAAGTCCCTGCCGAAGCTGACGGAAGTCGGTGCATGGCGCGTGCAGCGGTACGGCGCATTCGGTTCCCGCAGCGAACCGCTTCCCGGCGAACCGGCAACGTACGGAGGATTCTACACGCAGGAAGACATCCGAGAGATCATTCAATTCGCCGCCGAGCGCAACGTAACGATCGTGCCGGAGATCGATCTTCCCGGACATAGTATGGCGGCGATCGCAGCATATCCTGAGCTGAGCACGCGCAAAGATACATCAACCCGCGTGAATCCGGGAACACATTTCGCGGAATGGTTCAGCAACGGTACATTCAAGATGAACATCGAGAACGCATTGAATCCTTCGGACGAGAACGTGTATCAATTTCTGGAAAAGGTGTTCACCGAAGTTGCCGCTCTCTTCCCCGGAACATACATCCACGTGGGCGGCGATGAATGCTACAAAGGATACTGGCAGCAGGATTCGGGATGCGTTACACTGATGCGGAAAATGAACATGGAACACGTGGAACAGCTACAGGGCTATTTTATGGGACGTGTGGAAAAGATCTTGAAGTCCAAAGGAAAGAAACTTCTCGGCTGGGATGAGATCCTCGAAGGGGGAAGTATCTCTCCCGATGCGACGGTAATGAGCTGGCGCGGCGTAAAAGGGGGAATCGAAGCAGCTTCAAAGAAACATAATGTGGTGATGACTCCGACAACATTCGCGTATCTGGATTATAATCAGGGAGACCAGACGATCGATCCTCCTGTGTATGCAAGTTTACGGGTCAGAAAGAGTTACAGTTTTGAACCAGTGCCGGACGGAGTGGATGCAACATATATCCTGGGTGGACAAGGAAATCTTTGGGCGGAAAATGTTCCGCATCTCCGGGCAGCGCAGTATCTGATCTATCCACGAGCCTGGGCATTGTCGGAAGTCTACTGGTCCCCAAAGGAAAAGAAGGACTGGAATGATTTTTCGGCAAGGATGGAATCACACTTCATGCGCGCGGATGCTGCCGGGATCAATTACAGCACGGCTGTGTTTGATGCGATCATCAAGACTTCAAAGAGAAACGAAACATTGGTATTCGAGATGGATACGGAACTTTCCGATCTGAAGATATACTTTACGATCGACGATACGATGCCGGATGAATACTCTCCGGGATATTCCGGTCCCGTCGAACTTCCCTCGGGACCGATCACGCTCCGTGCCGTCACCTATCGCAACGGAAAACCGATCGGACATTTGATCACGCTGAAACGGGAAGAATTGGAAAAGAGAGCAGCAAAATAATCGGTACGGTGTGTGAGCAGACCCATCAATCATTGTCATTCTGAGTCCCGCTTATCGTTGTTATTCGATACGGGACGAAGAATCTGAGAAAAATTCCTTCAGATGTTTCGCTGTATTTCAGTAATAATGGTCTTACTTCTCTTCCGCATGGTGCTTCACGATTCTCGCCTGCGTATGGAAGATGACTTCTTCCGCAATATTTGTCGTCAGATCCGCTACACGTTCAAGATTCCTGCTGATGCGGAGCAATTCCAGTCCACCCTCGATACTCTTTGGATCTTTCTTGATCATCTTCACCACCTGTGCATTCATGCCGCGGTTGAGTGCATCAATGCGGTCATCGCTTTCCAATACATTTTGAGCCAGCGATGCATTCAAATGGATGAACGCATCGAGCGCCTGCTGGAACATCTCTTTTGCGATCATTGCCATATTCGGGATCTCGAGCAGCGGTTCATCCTGCGGTGTTTCTACCAGACGGAATGCCGATTCGGCGATATTCACCGCGTGGTCGCCGATCCTCTCAAGATCGTTGTTGATCTTTTGGATCGCTAAGATCAACCGCAGGTCGCTCGCCACCGGCTGCTGCAGTGCAAGAAGATCCACCACGCCGTTGTCGATCTCGATCTCGAACTGATTGATCTTCCCGTCCGCCGAGATCACTTTGGATGCAAGCGCCGCATCGTTCTTCAGCACTGCTTCCATCGCATCGGCCAGGTTCTGTTCCACTTGGCTACCCATTTTGATGACGTTGGACTTGAGCTGTTCGAGGTCCCGTTGAAAATGTCGTTCCATGTACTCTCCTGTAGTATTACACCTTCCAGGTTTTTAAAACCTGGAAGGTGTTCTCATAAGTTATCCGAAGCGTCCTGTAATATAATCTTCTGTCTGCTTCTTTGCAGGGATCGTAAAGATCTTTTTTGTCACATCGAATTCGATCAGTTCGCCCATATAGAAGAACGCCGTGTAGTCGCTCACGCGGGCGGCCTGCTGCAGATTGTGGGTCACGATGACGCTGGTGTATCGGTCCTTCAGTTCATAGATCAGTTCTTCGATCTTCAGCGTAGCAAGCGGATCGAGTGCGCTCGCCGGTTCATCCATCAGTAGCACTCCGGGGTCAACTGCCAGTGCGCGTGCGATGCAAAGACGCTGCTGCTGTCCGCCGGAAAGCGAGAGTCCGCTCTTTGCAAGATCGTCCTTCACCTCATCCCACAATGCTGCTTGTTTCAAAGATTGTTCTACGATCTCTTCCAGCTTCTTTTTGTCGCTCAAGCCGTTGATGCGCGGTCCATACGCAACATTCTCAAAGATGGATTTCGGAAAGGGGTT
>CAIVNT010000148.1 GCA_903907305.1 uncultured Ignavibacteriota bacterium | reverse complement strand
TGTTTGGTCGAAGACTCCCTACGGGATCGTAGATCGCCTCTTCGAGCGGGCCAGTCCGCCCTTAGCATTTATAGAACACGGATGCCACCGAAAAAAAGGATTTCCACAGATAATAAATGTAGGTCCGAGCGGTGCTCGGACCAGCGTTTGAGGAGCATGAACAGCAAAGGCGCTGAGACGAGAAGAGTTACTGTAGGGGCGGACGTTTACCCGACGCGATGTTTGGTCGAAGACTCCCTACGGGATCGTAGATCGCCTCTTCGAGCGGGCCAGTCCGCCATTAGCATTTATAGAACGGATGACACCGAAACAAGAGGATTTCCACAGATAATAAATGTAGTTCCTAGCGGTGCTCGGACCAGCATTTGAGGAGTGTCATCGCGGTGTTAACAGACCTCCCAGGTTTTAAAAACCGCGGAGGTCTTTGTTTATCATGCAAAGCGAACGATTCACTTGATAAATGTATTCCGGTTTCCTGTATCCAGCATCCGCTATGCTCCATCATCCTTCGTTTTTCCTCTCCAGATTCTTCACACTTTCCACTTCCATTCCTGAACTTTTTTTGATACATTTGGTGTAGTTATATCAAGTAATTGTTTAACACTCGACACAAATCTTACCAAACGATGCCAAACGTAAAAATTACACTTGACGGCGTTCCATACGAAGTAGACAATAAAAAAACGATCATTGAGGCTGCACGCGACAATAAGGTGCACATTCCTCATTTCTGCTGGCACGACAAACTTTCCGCATCCGGAAACTGCCGTATCTGTCTGGTGGAAGTGGAGAAGATGCCGAAACTTGCGATTGCGTGCATGACGCAGGTGGCTGAGGGAATGGTTGTCAACACAAAGACCGAACGCGTTATCAATGCACGCGAAGCGGTGATGGAATTCATCCTCATCAATCATCCGCTTGATTGCCCCATCTGCGATGAAGCAGGCGAATGTAAGCTTCAGGATTATTCCTACAAGTATTCAAAAGGATTCAGCAGGTTCGTTGAGAATAAAAATCATAAACCGAAACGTGTTGAGATCGGTCCGCGGGTCATGTTCGATGCCGAACGCTGCATCTCCTGTTCTCGCTGTATCCGCTTTTGCGACGAGATTGCTGGTGAACATCAGCTTCAATTCGTTCAGCGCGGCGACAGAGTGACGATCGAAACATTTCCCGGCACATCGCTCGACAATCCTTATTCAATGAACGTCGTGGACATCTGTCCTGTCGGTGCATTGACCAACAAAGAATTCCGTTTCAAATCCCGCGTCTGGGAAATGTCCTTCACCGATTCCGTCTGCAACGGCTGCGCCCGCGGATGTAATGTGGAAGTCGGTGTGCGCAACAACGAGATCCTCCGTTTCAATCCCCGTAAGAACGATGAGGTGAATAGTGTGTGGATGTGCGATCACGGCCGGTTGGATACGTGGAAAAATGTGAATGCAGAGAATCGTTTCAAATCACCGAAGATCCGCAAAGAAGGTCAACTCGTTGAAGTTGGTTGGGATGAAGCGATCGCAAAAATCGCATCCGAATTGAAGTCCTTCAACAAAAGCGAGATCGCTCTTCTTGGTTCGGCATTCGCCACCAATGAAGATAATTATGTTTTCGCAAAATTCGCGAAAGAAGTGATCGGCACCCGCAATATCGATTTCCGCCGTGTCACCGAAGGTGCGAATGATAACGTTCTGATCCGCGCTGATAAGACTCCGAACGCTTCCGGTGCAGCGGTTGTGGGTGTTGTACCGCAGGAAAATGGACTGAACTTCGATCAGATCATTGCCGGGATCAAAGCAGGAAAGATCAAAGCACTGTATTGTCTTGAGGATGATATCGCGTCAGTTCCCGGAATTGAAGAATCGTTATCCAATCTTGAATTCTTCGCCGTTCATGCAACCAACCACAGCAAGACCACGGAATATGCACACGTCGTGCTGAATGCTTCCACGTTTGCTGAAAAGAACGGGACCATGACGAACTTCCAGCAGCGCGTTCAGCGTATCCGTCCTGCCGTGACGACGCTCGAGCAGGATCGTGCGATGGACAATTTCGAGATGAGCCGCTGGGATAAATTCCAGGCGCACAATGATAAATGGGGAAAAGGTCCGCGACGCGATGCACGTCCTTCATGGAAGATCGTTGCAAGCATTGCCGGAGTGATGGGAACAAAATATAAGTTCAACAATGCGGATGATGTGTTCAACGAGATCTGCCAAAAAGTTGAAGGATTCAAAGGTCTTTCGTACTTGAAGGTTGGGAAGAAGGGCGCATTGCTCAAACAAACCACTGTTGCAGTTTAATCACTGATATTGCCATGGAAATTTCACCAGTCATAGAAGCACTCGTCAAGATCATCATCGTCATCTTCTTTATCCTGCTGCCGTGTGTAACATATCTCGGCGTGCAGTTGGAACGGAAACTGAGCGCTTGGATCCAGAACCGTGAAGGACCAAATCGTGTCGGTCCATTTGGACTGTTCCAACCGTTCGCCGATATTCCAAAACTCTTCTTTAAGGAAGATATCGTTCCGGCAGCGGCGAATAAGTTCGTGCATTCACTCGGACC
>CAIVNT010000147.1 GCA_903907305.1 uncultured Ignavibacteriota bacterium | reverse complement strand
CCCCGTGATCATCGTAACGGATTACGGAGATCTTTCCAATGTGGTGGAGACCATCAAATACGGCGCATACGATTTTGTCCAGAAAGATTTCACCGTGGAATATCTTGCCACAAAGATCAACAAAGCGCTGGAACACCGCGATCTTGAACTGCATGTGAATCTTCTGCAGGACACATTCAACGACAAACAGAACACCTTCATCGTTGTTTCCGAAAAGATGCAGTCCATTCAACAGGAGATCGACCGCCTCGCCGGGGTTCCGTTCGATGTGCTCATTAATGGTGAGACCGGTGTCGGTAAGGATAGGATTGCATTCGAGATCCACCGTCGCAGCCAGAATCCCGACAAACCGTTCATTCCCATTTCTCTGCGAAGTCTCAATGAACAATTGATCGAATCAGAATTGTTCGGTCATGAAAAAGGGGCATATTCCGGCGCGGAAACGATGAAGATAGGCAAATTCGAAGCGGCGAATGGGGGAACCATATATATTCCCGAGGTTTCCTCGCTTACCGAATCAGTTCAGCTGAAACTGCTTCATTTTATGCAGTATAAAAGTTTCACCCGTGTCGGATACGACCCCCGCAAGCCCGAGATCAAAGTGGATCTTCGAATAATCATGGCGACCAACGAGGATTTGAAGGATGTCGTGGTAAAGGGGAGAATGCGCGAGGATTTCTATTACCGCATCTCCGGAGTGATGCTCAATGTCCCGCCGCTGCGTGCCAGGAAGAATGACATTATTCCGCTTGTGAAGTATTTCCTGAAACTGTACGGTTCACCGAATAACGCCGAGATGGTCATCCCGAAGGATGTGCAGGAATATCTTGAAGAATATTCCTGGCCCGGGAATGTCCGTGAATTGGAGAATGCCGTGAAGAATGCTATGGCGTATACCCGCGACAATACACTAACGAAAGATCTGTTCCCGCTCCGCAATAGTTCGTTCTTCGACCGCGTACACGAAGCGGCCGAAGATGAGAACGGAAACAACAGTGTGCTCACATACAAACAGGCGGATATGAAATTCAAGAAACGGTATTTCGGCAGTCTGTTGAAATCAACGAACGGAAATATATCGAAAGCCGCAGAGAAGGCCGGTATCACAAGACAGGGTCTTCACAAGATATTGAATGGAATGAAAGAAGGATCCTGAAATATTACATAATGATATTTCGGAGCAGTGAAATAAATGAAACAGAAAGGATGAAGTACTAACATGGATATAAAGAACCGAATTTTAGTGATTGATGACGACCAGTTCTATGTCGAACAGATAAAGATGATATTGACGGAAAATGGTTTTGAAGTAAAAACTGCAGCCAATGCCGAGCAGGGATTGGCATTGCTCAGTTCGTTCCATCCGGATATAATGCTGTTGGATTGGGAACTGCCGAATATTTCCGGGATTGAGATACTCGCATCAATCCGGCAGAAGAGAAAGGATAACGACCTCTATGTTATTATGCTCTCCGGCAGGATCATGACGGAAAATATTGTCGAAGCCTTCAATGCAGGCGCGAATGATTATGTGATCAAACCGTTCTCTTCGGATGAGCTGTTTGCCAGAATCTATAATGGTATCCGAAGCTGCAGATCCGGCAAACAACTTGTTTTTGAAAAAGCAAAAATGTTGGAAGCGGTCAGAAAGTTCGATGCTCTGTGCCGTCATTTACCATCGTCAG
Organism: uncultured Ignavibacteriota bacterium; assembly: GCA_903907305.1. Classification (GTDB taxonomy): domain Bacteria; phylum Bacteroidota; class Ignavibacteria; order UBA10030; family UBA8401; genus UBA8401. Next base: position 3,813 of record CAIVNT010000147.1, on the reverse strand, counting down.
TTTCAACGGAGAAGCAGACTGCGCTTATGCTCTCCGATCTGAAAGATCTGTTGGTAACAATCAAGAGCGATCTTCGGATCGACGCAGGTGTGCGTTCATAATGGTCTGAGCTGCGAGCGCAGAGTAACGTTCATAAGAATTCTATTGCCGTACTTCACGGAATCTTCGTATTTTCCTTGTGAAGTGCGGCATTAATTTTTAGACACTATCTCAAAAATATCGTTGTCACCCCGTCCCGAAGGGATCACTTTAGCGAAGCCACCACTTTGTGACGGAAAATGTGCCTATCGGGGGTCCGGTATTATGGACTTCCGCCAAAATTATTCAGGAATGACACTTGGATAAAAAATATATTTCGTTTTTGAGATGACTTCTAATAAATACGTCATTGAATGTTCTCTTATAACACCATAAAATATTTATTAGCATCACTCATCGGGCTGGCCGTTTTTTTGGTCTATTGCCTCACCATGGCACCCACTGTCGGGTTCATCGACAGCGGGGAATTGTCATCGGTCGCAGTCTCACTCGGCATAGCTCATCCCACAGGATATCCGCTTTTTACTCTCATCACAAAGATCTGGTCTTCACTTCCGGTCGCACAGGAAATGATCGTCCGCCTGAATATCTTTGCTGCTCTTATCACATCTGTATCGGATGTCATTTTTTTCTTCTTGGTCATCTCTATAATAGATGATGTATCGAGAAAGAACAGTTGGAATGTTCTAGCCGCGGCTTCAATATCATCAATGTTTATAGGCTTTTCCAGGACGTTTTGGTTCCAGGGGCTCGCCATTGAAGTCTATTCACTTCACCTGATGTTGATCATGGCCGATCTCTATCTGTTTGTGAAAGCAATAAAGCATCGTTCATCCAAATATTGGCTGCTGTTTGCTTTCATTGTGGGATTGTCATTTACCAATCACCTTACCACTGTCCTGCTCGCTCCTGCAATGATTTACTGGTTCTTCGCGGAATACGGATTTGGAAAAGAGTCCATTAAAAAAATAGGAATACTTGCGGTACCATTCATTGCCGCTCTTTCGCTCTATTTATATTTACCATTTCGTGCGATGCAGCATCCTTTGCTCAATTGGGGGAATCCGCAGACTGCCGAACGGTTGTGGTGGCACTTCACGGGAAAACAATTCCGCGTATTTATGTTCTCTTCGACCGAAGCGGCCGGTCGTCAGCTCAATTATTTTTTTGATAATCTCACGAATGAATTCTTTTTCCCTGTGCTTATCCTCGCTGCACTCGGAGCAGTATCCTTGTTATTCAAAGAACGTAGAAAATTTATTTTCGTATCACTGTTGCTGATCACCTGCGTTGGTTACTCTATCAATTATGATATCCATGATATTGACTCGTACTTTCTGCTCGCATTTGTTTCCATTGCGCTCTTCGCAGCGTTCGGTATCCGTCTGATATTGGACCGTGCGGAAAGCGCGTCTTTCCGTTGGAGTATTACTGTTATTCTTTTGATCGCTGCCGGTTTTCAGCTCTATAATAATAGGGAAGAGGTGGATCAGAGCACAAACTATCTCGTGGAGGATTACACAAAGAATATCCTGTTGAATCTCCCCCCCAATTCCATTGTCATCTCATATCAATGGGATTACTTCGTCGCCGCTTCCTTGTATTATCAGCACGTAAAAGGGATTCGGAAGGATGTCACCGTGATCGATAAGGAACTGCTCCGCCGTTCATGGTATTTCTCTCAATTGGAAATCATGTATCCGGAACTGACACGGAGATCTCGACAGGAGATACAATTATTTTTGGAGGAGTTGGATAAATTTGAACATGCACTTCCGTACGACGTTACTGTTATCGAAGGCCGTTATACGCAGCTGCTGAAAAGTTTCATCGATAAGAATCAGGAACGTGCAGTTTATGTCACTCCGGAGATCGAACCGCAATACACTGCCGGCTACAATCGAATACCTGCAGGATTGGTGTTCCGGTTATCGACGGATACATCATATGTGCCGATTCAAGATCCGATCTTTCAATTCCGCGACTTCAAAGGAAGCGATGCCTATACAAAGCAGATCAAAATGTTGTCACGAAATGGACTTGCTCTCAGAGCTCAGTATGAAGAATTCCATGGTTACCGGGAATCCGCCCAGTTCTACCTCAAAAAAGCCTCTGAAATCCCCGTAAAATACTAGTCTTAGGTTAGTATTTTTTAACGCATATTCTGTTGACTTTCTTGTAAAAAAGTATATATTTGTTAACTCCGTCACAATGCCTATTTGAGAAACCTTTGTATTGAGAGGTTTCTCAAAAGAGCATTGATTCTTTGGGTATTTACGCTGGCATAGCTCAGTTGGTAGAGCAGCTGATTTGTAATCAGCAGGTCATCAGTTCAAGTCTGATTGCCAGCTCAAAGAAATGGTATGGGTAGGTAGCGAAGTGGTTAAACGCAACAGACTGTAAATCTGTCGCCCTCGGGCTTCGGAGGTTCGAATCCTTCCCTACCCACGTAAACGCAAAAGATGCTTGCGTAGCTCAGTTGGTAGAGCACGTCCTTGGTAAGGACGAGGTCACCGGTTCAATCCCGGTCGCAAGCTCAGCCGAAAGTTAATGACGCGGAAGTAACTCAGTTGGTAGAGTCACAGCCTTCCAAGCTGTTGGTCGCGGGTTCGAGTCCCGTCTTCCGCTCAAGAAAAAAAAATAGAGTAACAGTTTTACAGTTCAGAAAAAGGAATGAAGTATGAGAGATATCATTACCCTCGAATGCACCGTTTGCAAGGAGCGGAATTATTCAACCACGAAGAACAAAAAGAAACAGACGAATCGTGTTGAGTACAAAAAATATTGCTCCCGCTGCAACAAACACACAATTCACAAAGAAACCAAGTAAATTTCGTACGGGTGTAGCTCAATTGGTAGAGTAGCGGTCTCCAAAACCGTTGGTTGGGGGTTCGAGTCCCTCCACCCGTGCAGAAGTGTCAAGGTTATTATGAAAGAAAAAATCATCAACTTCTTTACTGACGTCTACAAAGAGATGGGTAAAGTAACGTGGCCAACACAAAAAGAACTCCAGGAATCAACTTTGGTTGTTCTCGGTGTGTGCGGCGTTATCGCGCTATTCGTCTACGTTGTGGATACGCTTGTCAGTCAAGCTATCAAGGGAATCTTTTAAGTGGTGGAATCAGCCGTTGTACATAGATGGTATGTCGTTCGCACCTACTCGGGACACGAGAACAAGGTGAAACTCTCCATGGAGAGCGAAGCGAAAGAGCAGGGTTTATCGGACAAGATCACCCGTATCCTTATCCCGGCCGAAAAAATATTCGAAGTGAAGGATGGAAAAAAGAAGAGCAAGACGAAGAACTTTTTCCCCGGATATATCCTGGTTGAAGCGATATTGGACGAGAAGACCAAGCATTTGATCCTGAACACTCCCTCGGTACTCAGCTTTGTGGGAACGAAGGATCGTCCCGTACCGTTGCAGCCGGACGAAGTAAAGCGTCTTATCGGAAAGATCGAAGAGAAGAAAGAGGATGGGACCGAAATCGAACGGTTTGAAGTGCCGTTCCATATCGGGGAACCGGTAAAGATTATCAGCGGTCAGTTTCACAATTTTACCGGATTTGTGCAGGAGATCAATGCGGAAAAATTACGGTTGAAGGTGATGGTGAGTATCTTCGGTCGGAAGACGCCGATCGAACTCGATTTCAGTCAAGTAGAAGTTGAAAAATAATTTATCAATTTAACTCAGTAGAGTATTATTATGGCAAAAAAAGTCGTTGGTTTTATTAAGTTGCAAATTCCTGCTGGTCAGGCACATCCTGCTCCTCCAGT
>CAIVNT010000146.1 GCA_903907305.1 uncultured Ignavibacteriota bacterium | reverse complement strand
TTGAATCCCAGATCGTTGATGCATTGACGAAATCCGCAAAAGCAGGGAAAGAGATCGCAATCGTCACTCATACGATCACTTCACCCTCCGCAAAAAAAGTGCTGACTGAATTCGCCGCGAAATATCCTACAGCAAAGATCTTTTCCTACGAATTATTCAACAATGCAAACCGTGCCGCAGCGTGGATGAAATCCACAGGCAGTTCGAATGTTCCACTCATACAGTGGAACGAAGCAAAAGTGATCCTTGCTCTAGAATCAGACTTCCTCGGCAACGAGGGGAATGTGGCGGAGCAGACACGGATGTATGCCGAGAACCGCAATGTGGATAAAGCGAAGAGCATCAGCCGGTTGTATTCTGCTGACGGAACAATGAACTCCACAGCGATGAATGCGGATTACAGATTGCGCGTTCGTCCGGACCAGCAGCTGGAATTCGTTCTGAGCTTGATCAACGAGTTCAAACCGAACGGAAAGAGTCTCGCAGAGTTCGGGAAGAAGAACGGACTCGACGCAAAGGATCTGAAACAGTTGGTGAAGGACCTTTCCGAGAACAAAGGGAAGTCCATTGTTCACGCAGGGAACGGCCTTTCGGTGGATGTTCACATTGCTGTGAACGTTCTGAACGAACTACTTGGGAATTCCGCACTCTATAATAGAAGCCAGTCCGTGGTAGAATATACCCCGCTTGCAACGAAACAGGATTGGGAAGCGCTGGTTGGTGCAATGAATGCCGGAAACGTGGGCGTTGTGGTGCATGTGGATTCGAATCCTGTGTATCACCTGGCGACCGATTTCGGATATGCAGAGGGATTGAAGAAGGTCGGAACGGTTGTAACACTGAGCGAAATGGCGAATGAAACATCCTCTGTCAGTAAATTCGTCCTGCCGATCAATCACGAATTTGAATCATGGGGCGATCACAAGACCCGCACAGGCGTGCTCAGTCTGCAGCAGCCGGTGATCTCACCGCTCTATAATAGTCGTCAAAAGGAAGCTGTGCTTCTGGCGTGGACCCTTCCTGCGGACAGCTATAAAGAGACGCTGTATCATGAATATGTGATGAACCGTTGGGAAAAAGAAGTGTACCCCGCAATGAAGGCAGGTGTTGATTTCAAAACATTCTGGTTCTCTTCACTGCACGACGGCGTGGTTACATTCGCTGAACCTGCTCAGTCCGTTGCATCAGTACAATCGGATGCGCTGAATCAGGTCGGTTCATCGACAGTGTCGAATGATTTTGTTCTGTTCCTGCATGACAATTATTTTGTCGGGGATGGACGCTATTCCAATAACGGATGGCTGCAGGAAATGCCGCATCCCGCATCGAAGATCGCGTGGGACAATTACGCAGCACTTTCGGTCGCGACATCGCGTGAGATGGGGATAGAAGAGAATGGAATGATCGATGTTACGGTCGCCGGACGCACCTTGAAACTGCCGGTGCATGTTCAGCCGGGGCTTGCTGATAAATTTGTATCAGTGATGCTCGGTTATGGCCGCACGGTTGCAGGAACAATCGGCACGGGAGTCGGCTTCAACGCAAATCTTCTTATGTCCAAGTCCGCACCGCTCTCGCCGTGGCTGTATGCCGGTGTGACGGTGACGAAGACGAGCGACAAGTATACACTTGCATCGTCGCAGGAACATTTCCAGCTGGATGATACATTCCTGAAAGATCTTCACAAGAAGCGTGATATCATCCAGGAAGGAACGGTCGTTCAGTTCATTGAAGATCCGAAATTCCTCGAGCGTGAACATCCATCATCGACGATCGTGCCGCGCATAAAATATGACGGCGTAAAATGGGCGATGGCGATCGATTTGAACAAATGCACCGGATGCGGAGTCTGCACTGTTTCGTGCAACGTGGAGAATAATATTCCCGTTGTCGGAAAAGAGCAGCTGGGCAAAGGACGTGAAATGACGTGGATACGGATCGACCGGTATTTCTCCGGAACATCCGAAGCACCAAGTGTAAGTAATCAGCCGATGCTCTGTCAGCATTGCGA
>CAIVNT010000145.1 GCA_903907305.1 uncultured Ignavibacteriota bacterium | reverse complement strand
GGACCGGTTCGGCATTGTTTTTTTACACTTTGTCAATGCTGCCGATGACGCTGACCTGAACGCACATTTGCCGGAATATCCTTTGGATGAGCTTGAAGGAGAATTGACAGGGGTATTCAAAAACGGAGATTCATCCAAAACTTTTTTGGCAAAGTTAAAACACATCATTATCCTGCAGAGTGATTATCGGCGGATGATATCGCTCTTTGATTGTGCGCTTTTGTTGAAAAGGGCGTCCGCTTTCCACAAAGTTCCGTTGGATGATATTTTCAGCAACGATGATTCGATGCTGGGACAGGATATTCATTCGATCGTAATAAAGACGCTGCAGAACATTCAGCGCGATCTTGCCAAACGGTATGTTCTTTCAGGGAAATTCTCTCATCAAGACTTCAAACACTATTTTTGCGCCATTGAAGAGATGATCTTGGATACGTACGTGCAGAGCGACGGGAGTGAAAAAAGCTACAATCAGTATCTGCAGCAATTCATGACGGATCTTACCTATGATGATTACCGTGCGCGCCATCGCGTCCATTTTGAATATATGGTGAAACTTGCTAAAAAGGCCGTAAAAGAACAATTAATAGAACTATTGTAATTGGTATTCTGCACTACTCATTCTGCGATAGGATATTTAAAAGGAACTAAAATTAGATTTCATTGTTCTAAACCTTTGAATGAATCACTATCCAGAACATATTTTAGAGCTTTACGCTCGCAACAGTCCCGATGTGTCTGCACAATACGCTGAAATCGAACAGCATTGCGCCGAATGCTTCAGCTGCAGGGAAATGGTCCGTGAAATGATCGAGTTCTATTCTTCCGCAGAAGCCACAAACAAGCTTCTGGGATCCGCGGAGAGCGAATCGAATGCGCTTGTCATGGAAGCGCAGATCCGAAAACGTTCGCTGCCTCAAGTGTTCATCTCCCATTCTCTTCCTGTGCGATTAGCTCGCTTCATTCGCAGAAGACCCGCTGCTTCTTCGTTCTTCGGAGCCATTCTTTTGATGGCGGGATATTTCTCCGTTTCGTCCATGGTCCGTTCGTCAAAAGGAAGTCCTGATAATCATCACTTTGATGAACAGACTAATTCGGTGGTGGTGTTCGACAAATCCGACAACAGATTGTGGACGCTGAAACTCAATATCGAGGTGAAGGATTTAAAAGCAATGGAAGAGTCATATTTTGCTTTGAAAGTGATGGAATTTGATGTGACCCGCAACGGTGTGAATGAAGTGATCATCATTCCTCCTGTGATGAACGATATCGATTCACGCGGGAGTGCAAAGATCTACAATGCGGCAGGTGAAAAAACCGGTGATCTTTCTGTTCCTTTTCGGGAGATACACTTTGGAACAAGGAGATATGACCGCGATTTCTATCCTTCCGTGATGGTCGCCGATCAGGATAAGAAGAATCTTTTCATCAGTTTTACCAACGGTCGTTCACCGACGATCATAGCGCGGTATGGAAATGACGGCTCTCTGCTCGGAACGTATTGGCATTACGGTCAATTGAACAGTATGGTATTCTTTGATGTTGACCACGACGGAAAAAAGGAATTGATCCTCAGCGGCATCAACGACACGGAAGATGAAACGAAACGTTCCTTTGCTGTAACGATCATTCTCGATCCCGAAAAAATAATCGGCAATGCTGAATGCTCCGCGACGAACGGATTCGGACTGCCTTCCTCAAATTCGGAACACAGGATCATCCGGTATCCCATCCCCGAGATCATCGAGAATGCTCCTGTGAACCTTATTGCGAAGACCACTGCGTACCCTTCTGAAAAGGACCTCCGAGTGCTTACCGATGCATTGTTTGAAAATTCGAGGATCGCCCTGGAATATTTCTACGATTCGTCGATGACGGTAAAGGATGTGAAATTCGATGCGCAGACTCTCTATTACTATAGTACATTGTTTAAACAGGGGAAATTGAAACAATCGATCAATGATGAATATATCGGATCGTTGGTACACTCGGTGTTGTATTGGGATGGCAGTGAATGGGTGAATTATCCGATGAACGCCAAAAGACAATTATCTCTTAAATAGAATCAGATATTGCAATAACACCAAATGCCATTCGACAAATATTTGTCAAATGGCATTATTATTTTCTGCACAGTAAACTGATTGAGAGGACATAAAAGCAACAGTTCATAATAATTATTCTAACCGACAATCTTTTTCCCTTAATTGAAGGGTTATAAATGCGTATTCGATTCTGTATTTTTCTACTTTTCTCTGCAAATATGATCTATTCACAAAATGAAGTAATGCCCCATGACCTGTCGTTTGGATATGGTGCAAATCATGGTGGCCTCGGAGTAAAATATGTCGGAAATAATGTCGTAATCATCGGAATTGGCAAATTTCAGGAAAAGTATCTTTCCGAAGTCGGACTTCAAATTCCGTATTTATTGACTGAAAATCAGTCAAAAAAAATGGTCAGCTCAACATATTTTGCATTTAGTTATGGTGGAATAGGCGTG